>NZ_CBDRFA010000012.1:0-138069 GCF_965343085.1 Nocardiopsis synnemataformans
CGTGGGGGAACCCCGCTCCCCTGTCCGCCTCGGAGGGCGGCGCGCTCAAGGCGCGGCTGCTGCGCCTGGGTTCCGACGACCGGGACGAGGAGGAGACCGAGGCGTTCGCGCCGGTCGCCCGTCCTGGCCGGGACGAGGACGGGGGCGGCGAGGACCCGAGGCCCGCCGGGGACCCGGAGACCTCCGGAAGGTCGGAGGCGTTCGGGGTGCCGGAGGCGTTCGAGGAGCGGCGGGCGCGCGAGAGGGATCCGGAACCCGGCGGCGTCTGGGACCGGGACGAGCCGGGCCGGGACGAGGACGGCTGGGACGACGAGGAGTTCGCCGCCGAGCCGCTGCCCGGCGCGGACACCGACGCTCCGGAATCCGACACGGAGGACGACGGGGACGGGGTCGAGGCTTCCGTTCCGACGCTGCGCCTGCCCCGGCGCTCGCGGGACGGGCACAACCCGATCAAGCGGGCCGCCGAGGAGGCCCCGGTGGTGCCCGGTGCGGCGTCACCCGCCGACGTCGAGCCGGAGCCGGAAGCGGAGCCGGAAGCGGAGCCGGTCGCGGTGGTCCCCGACCACCTGGCCGACGAGGGTTTCGAGCACGAGCCGCCCTTCGGCGACCCGGTGTCGGACGAGGCCGACGCCCCGCCGGTGGCCGCCGAGCCCGCGGCGGAGCCCGAGCCCCACGTGGAGCCCGATCCCCACGTGGAACCGGAACCGGAACCGGGAACCGGGGCCGTCACGGCCTTCGGGCCGGAGCCCGGACCGTTGGAGGAACCCGCGGAGTTCCGGCGGGAGTCCGCTCCCGTCGTGGCACCCGGACCGGAGCCCGCGGCTGGGTCAGAGGACGCGGTGACCGGGTCCGTCCCGGAGCCCACCCCCATGTCGGCGTTCCGGAGTACGCCGTCCGAGCCGGACCCTGAGCCCGAACCCGGACCGGCCACAGAACCCGAACCCGTGGCGGCGTACGTCCCCGTCGGCGCCCCGACGGCCGAGGAGCCCCGGGAGGCGCAGCCCTCCACAGCGGCCGCCGAAAGCCGCACGTCCGGGCACGGCACGGGGCACGGGGCACCGGCCGCCACCGCGTCCGACCGGGCGGACGACCCGGACACCGCGCACTGGGAGCCGCCCGAGGACGACTCGGGCGCCCACGCCCTCGCGGACTACGTACCGCCGGTGTGGACGCCGCCGGAGGACGACGCCTCCCCCTTCGCGGAGGAGCCGGAACCGGAACCGACACCCGTGCTGGACCACGACACCGGTCCCACGGTGCGGGCGGCGTTCCGGATCAGCGACGTGCCTCCGGAGGCGGCGCGCCCCTCGGACGAACCCGTGGAGCCCGCGCCGGGGTTGGAGGAGGCCCGGGCCCGCCACGAGGCCGACGAGGACCGGTTCCAGGAGGAGGACCCGCTCCAGGAACCGGAACCGCTCGGGGGGCCCGAGCCCTCCGTGCCCGACGCCGACCTCCCGCCCGAGGCGGAGGACCTGCCCCCGACCGTCCAGGAGGAGAGCGGGGACGGGCAGGCCCCCTCTTCCCCGGCGCACCCGGCCGAACCCGTGCCCGCGCCCGATGCCGGGCGTCCCGCGCCGGAGCGACGCGGGCCCCTCACACCGGTGGAGAAGCGCCCCATGGTGCTCAAGCCGCCGCGGCCGCCGATGCCGGACTTCGCGTCGGGTCCGCCCTCGCGGCGCGTGCGCAGCGAGCCGCTCCGCCCAGATGAATAGACACTGTGAATAGGCACCGTGAGTAGACACGGCGAGTAGGCAGGACGAGCAGACACACCCAGCAGACAAGCTGAGTGGACACACGACGGGGCTGTGCACGAGTTGTGCACAGCCCCGAAGTCGTTCTGGTGCCCCGTGGCCTCCGCGGCCTAGCCTGAAGACAAGGGGGCCCTCGGACGCCGCCGACACCGTGCTGCCCCGGACCCCGGCCCCGGACTCGCTGCCCTCGGACCCGCAGGCCCCGGACTCTCCGTGCTCCACCGGAGCGCGCCTGACGGCGGCGGATGTCGGCGGACGGCGCCTGACGGCGGCGGGCGGCAGCGGACCGCGCCTGACGGCGGCGAACCACGGCGGTCCTCCCCCTCCACCGCGGGCGTCCGCCGTCAGATGATCTGCTCGGTCGGCAGGATCGTGATCTCGGTCAGGTTGACGTGCCTCGGCACAGCCGCGACGAAGGAGACCGTCTCAGCGACGTCCTCGGACCGCAGTACGTCGATCTGCTCGATGAGGTCCGCCATGAGCTTCGAGGCGTCCGGGTCGGTGACGTGGTCGGGCAGCTCGGTGTCGACCATGCCGGGCTCGATGGTGCACACGCGGACCCGCTTGCGCCCGAGCTCCGTGCGCAGCAACCGCGACAGCTGGGTGACGTAGGCCTTGGTCGCCGAGTAGACCTGGAACTTCTCCAGGACCCGCACCGCGGCGATCGAGGAGGTCGTGATCAGGTCGGCGGGCCGTCCAGCCTCCGCCGCGGCCTCCAACGAGCCGACGAAGGCCTGGATGGTGTTCATGACGCCGACGACGTTGGTGTTGAGCTGGGTGTCCCAGTCGTCCACCGCCAGGTCGGTGATCTCCGCGATGAGCTGGACTCCCGCGTTGGCGAAGACCAGGTCGACGGGCCCGAGCTCGTCCTCGACCCGCCGGGCGGCGGCGAGAACGGCCGCGCGGTCCGTGACGTCGGTCGGCAGCGCCAGGGCCGTGCCGCCGTTCGCGCGAACACGGTCCCGGAGCGCTTCGAGCCGGTCGCCGCGGCGGGCGATCAGCGCGACCTTCGCTCCCAACTCGGCGAACCGGAGCGCGGTCGCCTCACCGATGCCGCTGGAGGCACCCGTGACGACGGCGACCCGTCCGGTGAGCGGCGTGCCGGAGACGACCTGTGCTGTGGGCAGAGTGTTCGGTGTGGTGTTCATGGACACCATGCTCAGGCCGGGGCGCCGGATGAGGGAGGCCGTGACGCGGCCCCCCTTGTCCGGCGCCCGGCTTCTAGACTCCACCCATGGCGAAGACGGATTTGGGCGAGTTCCTGCGCACCCGCCGCGCGAAGGTCACGCCGGACTCCCTCGGTCTCCCCTCGGGCGGCCACCGCCGGGTCCCGGGGCTGCGGCGTGAGGAGGTCGCCCAGGACGCCGGCCTCAGCATCGACTACTACCGGCGCCTCGAACAGGGGAAGGAGCCACACCCCTCGGAACCGGTGCTGGCGGCGCTGTCGGCGACCCTGCGGCTGAGCCAGGCCGAGGAGAGGCACCTGTACGCACTCGCCGGTGTGGCGCGGCGGCTGGACGAGGAGGCGACGGTACGCCCCGTCCCGACCGAACTGCTCACCCTTCTCGACTCCTGGCACGAGGCCGGGGCCATCGTGCTCGACCCCGTGCTCGACGTCATCGCCATGAACACCGAGGCACGCGACCTGTTCAGCGGGTTCGCCGACACCGCGAACCTGCTGGAGATGGTCATGCTCGACCCCGAGGGCCCGCGCTTCTTCGTCGAGTGGGAGGCGTCGGCGGAGGCCACCGTGGCGAACCTGCGCGCCAGTGCCGACTTCAGCCGCACACCGGCGAGACTCGCCGAACTCCTGGAGACGCTCCGACACGGCAGCCCCGCGTTCCCCGGCCTCTGGGCCAGACACGACGTACAGCCGAAGACCCACGAGACCAAACTGCTCCGCCACCCGGAACGGAGCCTGCTGACGGTGGACTTCCACGCCTTCAACGTCGCCAGCGCCCCCGGCTACCAGCTGCTCGTCTACCAGGAGCGCGGACGCGCGTCGTGACGGGGGCCTCTCCGGCCTTCAGTCCACTGCCGCGCACAGGGCCGTGGCCACGGCCGCGATGCCCTCTCCGCGGCCGGTGAGGCCCAGGCCGTCGGTCGTGGTCGCCGAGATGCTCACGGGCGCCCCCACGACCTCCGAGAGCGTCTTCTCCGCCTCCGCGCGGCGCGGCGCGAACTTGGGGCGGTTGCTGATGATCTGGACGGCCACGTTGCCGATCTCGAAACCGGCCGCGCGCACGCGCGCCGCGGTCTCGGTGAGCAGGGCGGCCCCGGAGGCGCCTTTCCAGCGCGGCTCCGAGGTGCCGAAGTTGGATCCCAGATCGCCCAGCCCGCAGGCGGACAACAGCGCGTCGCACGCCGCGTGGGCGGCGACATCGCCGTCGGAATGGCCGCTGACGCCGTCTTCTCCCGGCCATTCCAAACCGGCCAGGAAAAGGGTGCGCCCAGGAGAAAACGGGTGGACGTCCGTTCCGACGCCCACCCGAGGCATATTCGTCATCAATTACGTGTTTTCAGAACCAGGTCAGGTCGTGAGAACCTCGTCGAGGAGGGCCTCGGCCTTGTCCTCGTTGGTCTTTTCGGCGAGGGCGAGTTCGCTGACGAGGATCTGCCGCGCCTTGGCGAGCATCCGCTTCTCGCCGGCGGACAGGCCGCGCTCCTTGTCCCGGCGCCAGAGGTCCCGAACCACCTCGGCGACCTTGTTCACGTCACCCGAGGCCAGCTTCTCCAGGTTGGCCTTGTAGCGCCTGGACCAGTTGGTGGGCTCCTCGGTGTGCGGCGCGCGAAGCACCTCGAAGACCTTGTCCAGGCCCTCCTGCCCCACCACGTCGCGAACGCCGACGTCCTCGGCATTCGCGGCGGGCACGCGCACCGTCAGATCGCCCTTGTCGACCCTCAGAACGAGGTAGATTCTGTCCTCGCCCTTAATGTTGCGCGTCTCGATCGCTTCAATACGAGCAGCCCCATGATGGGGGTAGACAACAGTGTCGCCGACCTTGAAAGCCATGTGACAGGTACCCCTTCCGCTACCACAAGGATACCACGAATCTGTGACTTAACGTACCTATTAGGTTTGCGAACACGCAGGTCAAGCCCCACTTTTCAGGGCTTGACAAAGTGTACCCGAGGCCTGCTGCGTACCTGGTCAGACCCCGTACGGAAGGGCTTGCGGACGCCGTGCCCGCACCTTCACCAGGACTTGGGCACAGCGTTACGGACACGCCCGCGAAGCCTTCCGAGAGGGACCGGAGCGACGGATCTCACGATGCCGCGTCGACTGGCGCACGTCGTCCGAAAGGGGTGCCCGGCACCCCGCGGGAACGGCCGCCGCACGGCCCGTCTCCGGCCGCGGCGTGATCCCTTCCGACCGGCCAGCCCCCGCCTCCCGGCTCCCCGGCGCTCGTCCCTGCGGCACCGCGCGCTCTGCACGGCACCGCAGGGGGGCACAGCCGGAGGGGCGCCCGCGACGCGTTCGGTGAGGGGCCCTCGTCGGACTCAGCTCTCGGGGTCGTAGTCCTCGCGCTTCTCCCCCGTCACCATGTAGACGAGGTTGTCGGCGACGTGCACCGCGTGGTCACCGAAGCGTTCGTAGAACCGGCCGACCAGGGTGACGTCCATGGTCGCCTCCACCCCGTACTCCCACCCCGGGGCGAGGATGCGCTGCAACAGCTTGCGCCGCAGCCGGTCCATCGTGTCGTCGTCCTTGTCCAGCTCCAGGGCGGTGTCCGGGTCGCGGTCCATGATGACCTCGCCCGCCTTGGTGACCAGCAACTCCGCCTGGTGGCCCATCTCCAGCACGATCGACCGCACCGGCTTGGGGATCGCCGAGTCGGGGTGGCGCCGCCGCGCGACCTTGGCCAGGTGGACGGCGTGGTCGCCCATCCGCTCCAGGTCGCCGCGCATGTACAGCGAGGTGATGATGGTCCGCAGGTCGGAGGCGACCGGCTGCTGCCGGGCCATCAGGCTGAACGCGGTGTCCTCGATGTCCTGGTCGAGCCGGTTGATCTGCTCGTCACCGGAGATGACCTCCTGCGCCGCGTTGAGGTCACTGTCCAGCAGCGCCGTGGTCGCACGAGCGACGGCGTGCCGGGCGAGCCGCGTCATCTCGACGAGGCGTTCACTCAGGCTGTCAAGGTCCTCGTGGTAGGTATCGCGCATGGCGTCAATGCTCCCAGTGGTTGTTTGAAGAGTCGGCCAAGAATTGGTGAACGATGCAAGAACCTCGGTTGTGTCACATGCCCTGACCGGGTAAAGCCCCAGCCCGCACGTTTACGATCGAACCGTGCAAGGGGAACTTCTCGCCGCGGTGACCGGCATCATCGGACTCGTCACAGGCGTCGTCATCGGCGTCCTGGCCGGTCCTTTCTTCCGTACGGGTACCGCCGCACGGCAGCGGCAGGATCCGGAGCCGCAGAACCGCGAAGGCGGCGTGCTGCCGTCAGGCATAGCCGAGGTGCTCTCCGCGATCCCCTCCTCCGCCGTCGTACTGGACTCGGCCGACAGGGTCCTGCGCGCCTCGTCCGCCGCACGCGCCTTCGGCATCGTCCGGGGCGAGGAACTGGTCATAGGCGAGCTCCTCACCCTGGCCCGGCAGGTGCGGCGGGACGGCGTCATCCGGGAGACGGACATCGAGGTCGCCGTGCGCAAGTTCGGCCCCGACGCCACGTCCTTCGCCGTGCGGGTGGCCCCCCTCGGAGGGACCGGGCTGGTGCTGGTGCTGGCCGAGGACCAAACCGAGCACCGACGCCTGGAGGCAGTCCGCCGCGACTTCGTCGCGAACATCTCGCACGAGCTGAAGACTCCGGTGGGCGCTTTGTCCCTGTTGGCGGAAACCGTACAGGACGCCAGTGACGACCCGGAAGCGGTGCGTCGCTTCACCGAGCGCATGCAGATCGAGGCCTCCCGGCTGACCGCGGTGATCCAGGACCTCATCACGCTCTCGCGTATCCAGGGCGCCGAGCCGATGGCCGAACCCGCCCGGGTCGACCTCGGCCCCGTCGTGGAGGAGGCGCTGGACTCGGTGCGCATGCCCGCGGACGCCAAGGGGATCGAGCTGGTCGGCAGCGGCGCCGAGGGCGTCACGGTCATGGGCGACGGTGGGCTGCTGGGCACGGCCCTGCGCAACCTGGTCGCCAACGCCGTGGCCTACAGTCCCAAGAACACCCGGGTCGCCGTGTCCGTGGTGCTGTCCAGGTCGAGTGTGGACATCAGCGTCGCCGACCAGGGCATCGGGATCCCTCAACAGGATCTGGAAAGGATCTTCGAGCGGTTCTACCGTGTGGACGCCGCTCGGAGCCGGGCCACCGGAGGTACCGGTCTGGGCCTGGCGATCGTCAAGCACATCATGACCCACCACCGTGGAGAAGTGACCGTGTGGAGCAAGGAGGGGTCGGGGTCGACGTTCACTCTGCGTCTGCCCCGTTCCGAGAGCCGGGGGCCCGAGGCCGCCCGGAACACCGACCGTCAGGAGGCGGCACAGTGACGCGCGTACTCGTTGTCGAGGACGAGGAATCCTACAGCGACGCCCTGTCGTACATGCTGCGCAAGGAGGGCTTCGAGGTCGCCGTGGCGCCCACCGGGACCGTGGCGTTGGAGACCTTCGACCGTACCGGGGCCGACCTGGTGCTGCTTGACCTGATGCTGCCGGGGCTGTCGGGCACCGAGGTGTGCCGGACGCTGCGGCAGAAGTCCAACGTCCCCGTGATCATGCTCACCGCCAAGGACTCCGAGATCGACAAGGTCGTCGGTCTGGAACTGGGTGCCGACGACTACGTGACCAAGCCCTTCTCCTCACGCGAGCTCGTGGCCCGCATCCGCGCGGTGCTGCGCCGCCGCGGCGAGGACGAGGTCGTGCTGCCCGCCGCCCTGGAGGCCGGTCCCGTCCGGATGGACGTGGAGCGGCACGTGGTGACGGTGCGCGGCGACAACGTGCAGCTCCCCCTCAAGGAGTTCGAGCTGCTGGAGGTGCTCCTGCGCAACGCCGGACGGGTGCTCACCAGGATGCAGCTCATCGACCGCGTGTGGGGCGCCGACTACGTCGGCGACACCAAGACCCTCGACGTGCACGTCAAGAGGCTGCGCGCCAAGATCGAGGAGGACCCCGGCAGCCCGCGCTACATCGTGACCGTCCGCGGTCTGGGATACAAGTTCGAGCCGGTGACCGTCGACGTCTGAGGAGTACGGAATCTCTCCGGGGATTCCCCCTCCCGCGTCGTCTCCCGTGCCCCGGGCCGTGGCGGCGTCCACAGCCCGGGGCGGCGCCGTGCGCGGGGACCGGCCCGCACCAGGCCCTCTCAGGCCTCCAGGACGACCGTGAACGGCCCCTCGTTGGTGAGGGAGACCGACATCCTCGCGCCGAACACCCCCGTGGCCACCACGGCGCCGAGCGAGCGCAGATCCTCGACGACCGCGTCCACGAGGGGCTCGGCGACGGGACCGGGCGCGGCGGCCTGCCAGGTGGGGCGGCGGCCCTTGCGCGCGTCGCCGTAGAGCGTGAACTGGCTGACGACGAGCAGCGGCGCGCCGGTGTCGGAGCAGGACTGCTCGTCCTCCAGGATCCTCAGCGTCCACAGCTTCCTGGCGATCCTGGCCGCCTCGGCGGCGGTGTCGGTGTGGGTCACCCCCACCAGCGCCATCAGGCCCGGTTCGGTGATCCGTCCGACCACCTCGCCGTCCACCGTCACCGACGCGTGCGACACGCGCTGCACGACCGCGCGCATGGTGCCTCCCCTCGTGGTCCGCCGCGGCCTACCGCCGCTGGAACTGGTTGAGCGCCCGCAGCCGCCGGGCGTTGGTGATGATGCCGGTCAGCGTCACCACGAACGTGGTGATGGAGTCCGCGAAGTCCTCGATCCGCCACTCCCTGGGCCCCGTGTACCAGGCCAGGCCGTCACCGGTCAGCTCCTCGGGGGTCAGGTCGGTGAGCGCGGCCGAGGCCAGGATGTTGGCCCAGTGGTCGACGTCGTCGAAGATCACCGCGTAGGGCAGGTAGCGCGAGTACAGCTCCACCCGCTGCCCCGGGGGCGCGGTCGCCGAGCGCGGGCTCAGCAGGTAGTCGCGGAAGCCCACCGTGTGGGCGTACACCGAGCTGCCCAGGGCGGTCTTGGCGGGCATGTACTGCGCCCCCGCCGTGACGGCGGCGCCCGCGATGATGACGGCCAGCCCGGTGAACGCCGCGCTGGTGAAGACCGCCAGGACCCCGGTCAGGACCACGCCCGCGGCCGTCACCGCCATGCCGACGGCGCTCCAGCGGGTGCGCACCTTGCTGGGCGAGCGGGCGAACCACTTCAGCCGCACCATGTCCCGGTACAGCTCCTCGCGCACCCGGTCGATGCGCGCCGGGAAGTCGGCGGAGGTGCGGGGCGACCCCACTTGGGACAGGCGCACGGTCCGGCGCCCGCCGAAGAGCGCGTCCAGCAGCAGCCACTCGTAGGAGCGGAGGGTGTCCTCCGGCGGACCGTCCAGCCGCACCAGCCGCCAGTCGACGGACGTGAAGTGCTCGTGCGGCAGTTCCTCCAGGCGCACGTAGCCGCGCACCGCCAGGTCGACCACGGCGCCGGTGAGGTCGGTGATGTCCACGGTCTCGTTGACGAGCGTGCCGATCTGGCCGGGGTGCACGTCGTCCGGCGGGGCGAACCGCAGGCGCCCGTGCTCGCCCTCGGCCACCGGCGCGTGGTCCCCGGCCGAGGCCTCGTCGCGCAGCGCCCGCTCGTCGCGGCCCCGGACGCGGATCAGCACCACCAGGCCGCCCAGCAGCACCGCCAGCAGAAGCCCGAACACGCTGGCGGTGGCCGGGGTGACCGCGAACGCGGAGGCCAGCGACCAGCGGCGGGTGAGGATGGGCTCGCCCTCGGCGGTGCCGGGCGGGTAGTTGACGACGATGTCGAGCCGGTCGCTGGGCTCCATGTCGGCCTGGAGGAAGTGGGCCACGCCCGCGTCGGCTCCCATGTCGGAGGCCGTGCAGTACATGGCGCTGCGCGGCTCCCCGGCCAGGCAGGACAGCGCCCCGGGCGGCAGGGGCGCGGTGACGGTCACGTCGGTGGTCTCCACGGTGTGGCTGTAGGCGCCGACGGCCCGCCACTCCATCTGGACGCCCTGGGAGACCTCGCTCACGGTCCCGCTCACCCGGTAGGAGAGCACGACCCCGGAGGTGGCCTCGGTGGGGATCTCCACGGACAGGGACCCGTCGTCCCTGCTCACCCGGGCGTCCAGGGTGTCGCCGTCCAGGTCGGTGGCCCGCACACCGGTGACCTCGAACTTCCGGTCGTACTCGGTGTCGTAGATCATCGTCTCGGTCAGGGAGCGGGTGAAGGTGGCCGGGGCGCCGCCGGAGAAGGAGATGGTCTCCTCGCCGTGGAGGACGCCCGCGTGGTCGAGTTCGAGGCGGACGTCGTTGGTGATCACCGGGCCCGACCGGTCGCTGGCGGCCGCCATGGAGCCCCCCGGTACTGTGGGGACCGGTGCCGCTGCCGTCGCGGCGTGGGCCTCCCCACCCGGCCACGCGACGACAAGCGCCGTGACCAGTGAGGACAACACGAAGACGGCCGTCGCGACCGCGACGGCCGGGCGCCAGGAGCCAACCCACCACATGTCGCGAGAGCCTATCCGGTCCCCCGGTGCGCCGTTCCCCCCGGGCACGGCGGCCGACGTCGTGCGCCGGCGCCGCGAGGAGCTGCCGTGGTGAGCCGCGGACCCGTCAGGGGGCATGATTTCTGGCCCGAGGACCCCGGATTCCTCCAGCGGTTGGGGCTCGGGGTCTCGCTCACACTGGGCACCGGGGTCGCCGCGGTGGGGTTCACCGGTTTCCTGGCGATCTCGGCGGCCCTGCACCCCGAGGAGCCCGCGTGGTCGCACCCGGTGGCGTCCGCGGACCTCGCGACGGGCGGGGTGGCCGAGGTCTCACCGGCCGAGGAGCCGCTGACCGCCTCGGGGCAGGGCGACACGCTCGCCGACAACCCGCTGTACCGGATCGGCGAGCTGGGCGAGATCACCTGTGAGCTGCCCGAGCTGGACGAGAAGGACGCGGAGTCGGTGGAGGCGTTCGTCCACGAGATCGCCGACTGCCTGGACACGGCGTGGGGGGCCTACTTCGCCGATGCGGGGCTGGAGTTCACCTCCCCCAACCGCGTGTACTGGCACACCGCCGGGAACAGCCCGTGCGGCGCGTTCCCCAGCGAGGGCACGGCGGCCTTCTACTGCCAGGCCAACCAGGGCCTGTACCTGGGCGTGGAGGACATCGTGGCGGCCTCCGGCGGCAGCGACAAGCCCGAGGCGTACACGTTCCTGCTCAGCCACGAGTACGGGCACCACGTGCAGGGGCAGTCGCGCATCCTGGCGCAGTTCCACAGCGAGCGGGCGGGCGCCGACGAAGCGGAGGCCGACGAGCTGACCAGGCGCAACGAGCTCCAGGCCAACTGCCTGGGCGGGGTCTTCCTGGGCGCCTCGCGCGAGGACCTGGGCCTCGGCGGGTCCGAGCGGGAAAATATCCTCGACGACGTCGGGCTGCGCTCCGACTGGGGCGACGAGCACACCCACGGTTCGGCGGCCAACGGCCGCCTGTGGACGGCGCACGGCATGGACCGCAGGGATCCGGCCGCGTGCAACACGTGGAACGCTCCTGAGGAGCTGGTGCGGTGACGCGCTTCCGGGGGCACGGTCAGGCGCCGGGCGGGTCCGGCCCGGCCACGGTGACGACAGGGCGGGCGGACAGGGGTGTACGCAGGGTTCGGTAGGTCGCCGGCGTCCGCGGCTCGCCGCGCCGACCGCCGGGTGTTCGGTCTGGTGACCGCCCTCATGGTGGTGCTGCTCGCGCTGGCGCTGCTGTCGTGGACCACCGCCGGTGAGGACGGCCCCCCGCCCGGGGCCGCGTCGGACGGGGCCGTCCCCGAGGCGGACGCCGACTCCGACGACAAGCCCGGCCAGGCCCCCTCCGGCATGGCGGACGGGCAGGGACAGACGGGGCTGTCGGAGCGGTTCGGCCCCCGGGAGCGCCCGTCGGGGTACCAGGCCCTGGTCGCCAACCCGCTGTACGAGACCGGGCGGCTGAGCCCGCGCCCGTGTCCGGTGCCGGAGCTGGACGTGGAGGACCCGGAGTCGATGGAGGACTTCCTGCACACGGTCGCGGACTGCCTGGACGACGCCTGGCGGACCCAGTTCCTGCGCGCGGGCATTCCCTTCACCCCTCCGGAGCGGGTGTTCTGGGACGAACCCGGGATCAGCCCGTGCCGCGCCTACCCGTCGCGTGCGGGCGCGTTCTACTGCCGGGCGAGCACGAGCATCTACATCGGCACCGCGGACGTGGTGGACAAGTGGAACGGTGCCACGGACAGCGTGGTGTACGCGTCCCTGCTGGCCCACGAGTACGGCCACCACGTGCAGGGGGAGTCGGGGCTGCTGGAGTACTACCACGGGCAGCGCCAACTGGAGGACGACGTGCTGGAGCGCAACGCGTGGACGCGCCGCGGCGAGCTCCAGGCGAACTGCCTGGCGGGCGTGTTCATGGGGTCGGTCCAGGTGAGCTACCCCATGGACGAGGGGGACGTGGAGACGCTGCTGGACGACGCCGCCGCCACCGCCGACCGCGAGGACGGCGAGGAGGAGGACCGCACGCACGGGTCGGTGGGGAACAGCGTGGCGTGGACCCGGTCCGGTCTGGAGGAGCAGAGGCCGGGGGCGTGCAACACCTGGGACGTGGCGGACGAGTCGCTGGTGCACTAGGTGGCTCCTCCGCGGAGGGTGTACCGCGCCCTCCGCGGAGGAGTCACCGGTCCGGCTCGGCCGCCGCCGGTCCGCCGCGAAGGCCCTACCTGGACTCGACCCGTCCGAGCGGGTCGGGGCCGCTCGTCAGCGCGTCGCACGCCGCCTGCCAGGCGGGGTCACCGGGGTGGAACTCGTTGCGGAGGTAGGCCCAGGTGAGCCGCTGGACCGCGGACACCCGCTCGGGGCTCTCGTCCGTGGTCTCGGCCACGTCGTACCCGGAGACCCCGCCGAGCCCGTGCTCCGCGCCGAACAGGGTGAACAGGGTCTTGGGGCCCGGGGCGAGGAGGTACGGGTCGGCGTGCCACTCCGGACCCCGGACCGTCAGGTGGGCGGAGACGTCCTTCTCCCCGGCGACCACGAGGGCGGGCGTCGTCATCGTGGAGAAGTCCGTGGTCGAGAGGAAGGGGTAGGCGCGGGCCGTGGACTCGGTGAGGGCGTCACCGCCCCTGCCGGTCGTGGCGAGCAGCACGCCCGCCGTGATCCGGGGCTCGGACAGGTCCACCTCCGTCCCGTCGTGCGGGTCGGTGAGCCGGGCGCCCAACAGCAGGCTCGCGGTGTGCCCGCCCATCGAGTGCCCGGCCACGGCGACCCTGCTCCGGTCCAGGCGCCCGGAGAGCCGCGGGACGGCGGCCTCGATCTCGTCGAGCCGGTCCAGGACGCGCTTCATGTCCTCGGCCCGCGACCGCCAGTACAGCGGCGCCTCAGGGGTGTCGGGGTCCAGGTTCAGCGTCCTCGAACTCAGGTGGGTGGGCTGGATCACGGCGAAGCCGTGCGCCGCCCAGAAGTCGGCGAGGGGGGCGTAGCCGTTCAGCGAGGAGAGGTGGTGGGAGTGGCCATGGCCGTGTGAGAGGAGGACGACCGGCAGTTCGCCTCCGGTCACGGGCGCGGAGACCCGCACCTCCAGGTCCACGGCGCGGTCGGGCGTCGGCAGCACCACCGGGCTGACCGAGAGGACGGGGGCGGGAGGGCTGACAGCGTCGGCCGTGTGCGTCGGTGCGCTGCTCATGGTGCGTTTTCCCTTCGATGGCCCTCCGCCGCCGGTCTCGTCGGGCCGGCGGCGGGCAGGGCGGGCAGAAGTGTCCCGTCGCAGCTAGACTGCAAGCGGAGCACTGTTCCTCTTAATATACGGAGCAGTGTTCCGTTTTGCAAAGTCCGCCGGAAGGAGAGCGTGTATGCCCAGCACAGGCCAGTCGGGGGAGGTACCGGCCCGAGGCAGGCGGGCCGACGCGCTGCGCAACCAGCAGAAGCTGCTCACCGCCGCCGCCGCGGTGTTCGTCACCTCCGGCGTCGACGCGCCGATCCGTGAGATCGCGGCCCGGGCGGGCGTCGGGATGGGGACGATCTACCGCCACTTCCCGACGCGGGCGGACCTGGTCGTCGCCGTCTACCGCCACCAGGTCGAGGCCTGCGCCGAGGCGGGTCCGAGGCTGCTGGCCGAGGCCGAGTCCCCGTTCACCGCGCTCCGCGAGTGGGTCGACCTCTTCGTCGACTTCCTGGTCACGAAGCACGGACTGGCCAGTGCGATGCAGTCGGACAGCGGCGGTTTCGAGGCTCTGCACGCCTACTTCCTCGACCGCCTGGTGCCCGTCTGCACGCGGTTGCTCGACGCCGCGGTCGAGGCCGACGAGATCAGGCCCGGCACGCGGGCCTACGAGCTGATGCGCGGCATCGGCAACCTCTGCGTCGGAAGCGACCCCCGCTACGACCCCCGCCGACTGGTCGAGCTGCTCCTGCGGGGACTACGGCTGTCGCAACCCTCCTGAGGTCGGCGGACAGCCCGTGGGCGGGTGTGCCCGGGGGCGGGTCGCACGTGGGTGCGCCCGTGGGTGGGGCTCCCGTACACGCCGCGTCCTCGTGGGCGGCGCTCCCCCGTGTGCGGCGCCTCCCCGTACACCGCTCTCCGTGTGCGGTCCCCCTACCCGGACGGGGGCCGTACGCGGAGTTCCCCCGGCGTTGTCCACAGGTTCGAAGTACCGCTGTCGCCCGGATACGGAGCGTGGCAGGATGCTTGATATGTCGGACCTCGCAGAACCCCTCAGCCCCTACGAGCCCGAACCGACCGCCCCCGCTCCCCGCTCCCCCGGGGCCTCCCCCGACGACGCCTCTCCACCGCCCGTCCCGACCGGACCTGGCTCCCCCGTGTGCGAGCGGGTCGAGCTGCGCGTGCACGGCGTCAGCGGCGGCCAGGCCGAGGAACTGCTGGACGTGGAACCCGCGATGCGCGTGGGCGGCGACCGGCTGGCGGGGTTCTTCCGCTGGCGCCGCGAGTCCGACACCGAGACCGTCCCGGGTGTGCGCCGGGAGATCTTCGCCTGGGGCAACCTCACCTCCGGGCGCTCCTCCCGGGCGTTCTGGCTGCTGCTGCTGCCGTTCATGCTCGTCAACGTGGCGTACTGGATGCGGCCCGGGCGGATGGACCGCGACCCCACGGGGGCACGGCGGCTGGCCAACAACGCCTACGGCGCGGGCGTGCGGCTGCTGGCGCTGTCCCTGACCGTGCTCATCACCCTGGCCGCGGCGGGGATCGGCATGGACCTGGTGGCCTGGCAGTGCGCCTCCGGGCAGGGTGAGGAGTGCGTCCGGGCCCGCCCCTGGCTGGCCTTCCTGGGCTCGCCCTCGTCGGTGCTGTCCGCGCCGGGTCCGGCCCTGCTGGTGGGCGCGGTGCTGCCGGTGGCGCTGATCGTGGTGCTGTGGCTGCTGTCGCGGCGCACGGCGGCCGACTACGAGGTCGTGGAAAGTCCGATACCGCCCCGCCCCAGCGCGGCCGCCCCGTTGAGCCACAAGGGCTTCTGGCGCAACAGCGAGACCATGGCCCGGCTGCGCTCGGCGCACATCTCGGCGGCTTTGGGCACGGTGACCGCCCTGCTGGTCGTACCGGCGCTGCGGCACGACCTGGATCCAACGTCGGCGGGACCACCCGACGGACCGGGGCCGTGGATGGTCGGCGCCCTCCTGTCGGCCCTGCTGGCGGCGGTGGTCACGTTGAGCACCCTGAGCGTGCTGGTCCCGGGCACCGACCCGCGCTGGAACGCCCGGGCCGACCTGGTCTGCCGCCTGCTGCGCGACGCCACCCTGGTCCTGGGGCTGGCGGTGGCCGCGTACGCGCTCTGGCCCCGCCCGGAGTGGACGGCCTCGGGGCGGCTGCCCGGCAACGGGGCGATCCTCAACACGCTGTTCGCGGCCCAAGCGGCCCTGGTCCTGGTGATGCTGGCGGCGGCGCTGTTCCTGTTCGCCTCCGACCGCTCCCACGGCGGCGCGGCGATGCGCGGCCTGGCGGGCCCGGCCACGGCGGCCCTGGGCGCCCTGCTCGGCGGCGGCTTCTCGGCCGCGCTCGTCTACCAGGGGTCGCTGGCGCTGAGCGGCTGCGGCACCCTGGCCACCCCCGAGGTGGACTGTCTGCCGCTGTCGGTGCCGGCCGCCTACTCCTGGCTCCAGCTGGCGTTCGCGTTGGAGGCGGCCATCGCGCTGGTCGTGGTGGGGGTACTCGCCCTGCGGCTGCGCCGCGACACCCGGTCGCACCTGGAGGGGGTCACCGAGGACTACGCGCGCAGCGTGCGCGACCGCCGAACCTGGGACATCGCCCACGCGCGGGCGGCGGGCCGGATGACGGAGGCGCTGCCGTGGGTACTGGCGGCCTTCCTGCTCCCGGTGGCGGCGCTGGCCGTGCTCGTGCTGTACTCCACACTGTCGGGGCACCTGGCGGCTGGGGCGGCCTCGGCGACGACGGCCGTGTCGGCTGCGTCCTCCGTCCCCGGAGAGGTGCGGGGGCTGGCCCAGGGGACGGTGTCGGGGCTGATCGGCGTCGGCTCCCTGCTGGGCGGCGCCGCCTTGGTGGCGCTGGCGTGGATCGGACGCAGCGCCTACCGCGACCGGCCCACGCGGCAGGCCGTCGGCTCGGTGTGGGACGTGGGCACGTTCTGGCCCCGGGCGGCCCACCCGCTGGCGCCGCCCTCCTACGCGGAACGGGCCGTGCCCCAGCTGTGCGCCCGGGTGGCCCTGTTGTGCAGAGAGGACACGGACGTGGTGCTCTCGGGGCACTCGCAGGGCTCGGTGCTGGCGGCGGCCACCGTCTGGCAGCTGCCCACCGACTGCCTGGGCCGGATCGCGCTCATCACACACGGCTCACCGCTGGACCGCCTGTACGCCCGCTACTTCCCGGCCTACTTCGGGCCGGGGCCGTTCGCGGACCTGCGGGAGCGGGTGACGGACTGGCGCAACCTGTGGCGGGTCACCGACGCGATCGCCGGACCGGTGCGGACGCTCGACTCCTCCGGCGGTCCCCAGACCGCACGCGTCGTGGAGCGGGCCGAACCGCTGCCGGACCCGCGCTCCTACGACGCCCTGCCCGGCGAGGCCAGACGCCCGGAGATCCTGGGCCACTCCTACTACACGGGCGACCCCGCCTACTCCGCGGAGCTGCGGCGGGTGCTGGACGCCATGGAGGCGCAGGCGCGACGTGAGGCCTCCGCCGGGAGCGCGGGTTCCGAGGCCTCCGCGAAGAGCGCGGGATGAGATCGCGGGAGGCCTACCAGGGGCCGTAGGGGCCGTTGTTGTTGCCACCCACGCCCTTGACGGCCGGGCGCACGTCCAGCAGGAAGATGAGGGTGGCGACCAGGCCGAGGATGACGAACATCCCGCTGCCGGAGAACACGGCCAGCAGGGAGAGGCCCGAGGCGACACCGGTGAGGATGACCCACAGCTTCTTGGTCTGCTTGTCCATCAGCTCGAAGGCCGCGGCCGGCGTGCGGATCGCCTCGATCAGCGCGTACAGACTCGCCACGAAGGTGACCAGGTAGATGACCTGCCAGATCAGTCCGAACAAAACGCACACTCCCGACGACGTTCCGAGCGGGGAGTCCGCCCGCTCTCCACCGTAAACGGATGGGACGCGTTGATCGTGCCCGCGGAGGCCCGTGTCACACACGCGCCGGGGCGGCGGTCGGCGGCGGCCGTGGGACGCGGGGACGTGCGACCGGCGACCGCGCGGGTCACAGCGGGATGTGCCAGAGGCAGGTGACCGCGGCCAGCAGGAAGGCGGAACCGCCCATGATGAAGGCGCCCGCGTGGTAGGGCAGCTCGTTGTCGGGGTGCAGGAGGCGGTTGACTCGCCGCATCACGCCGGGCTCGGCATCGGGCACGGCCGCCATCGCCCCGGCGGGCACCGGGGCCGGTCCGGCGGCGCCGAAGCGCAGCAGCGCCATGGCCAGCTCGCGCGGGGAGCTCTTGCGCCTGGCCTGATCGTCGGCGCACATCTCGATGAGCAGCGCGACGCTCTCGTAGTAGGTGCGGACCAGGCGGAACCGAGGGAAGGCGCGCTTGAGCGATGAGAACGGCAGCAGCACGAGGTCGTGGCGCTGGCGCAGGTGGGCGTGCTCGTGGGCCAGGACGGCGGCCAGCTCGCGGTTGTCGAGGACCGCCAGGGCCCCGGCGCTGATGACCACCTGCGAGCGCAGCACGCCCGGAAGGCAGTACGCGGCGGCCGCCGGGTGGTCGAGCACACGGGCGCCGGGCACGTCGGGGTGCTCGCTGGCGATGAGTTCGAGGAGGTCGTGGTGGCGGCGGCGGACGCGGACCACGTGCACGAAGGAGGAGACCAGGCCGTAGAAGAGCACCAGGGTCAGCACGACGGCCAGGACCACGGCCGCGATGTGGCTGACACCCTCAAGCCCCTGGGAGAGCTCGGCGAGCAGCAGTTCGCCGGTCACGATGTCCTTGGCCAGGGCCATGGAGCCCCCGGCCGCGCCGAGCTGGTAGGAGGAGAGCCCGAAGGCCAGCAGCGCGCCGATGGTGGACACACCCCAGGCGAGACCGAGCGCCTGCCACGTGATCACGGCCGTGTAGGGCCCCCGCGAGGGCCACTTGGCCCGGTGGAGGCCTTCCATCGCGATGAGACAGCAGACCGCGACGAGGGTGAGAAGGGCGGCACTGACCATACGGACTAGTTCCTTGGCTGCTCGGTTTCCGCGAGTGCGCGCCGAAGCGCTTCAGCCTGCTCGCCGTCCATGGACTGGACGAAGGCGGCCAGGGCGGCGTCGCGGTCCCCGGTCTGTCCGAGCGCGTCGAACATCAACTCGGAGACGTATGCCTCACGGCTGGCTGCCGGACGGTAACGCCACGCACGACCCTCACGTGCCCGGGTGACGACCTTCTTCTTGGCGAGCCTGTCGAGCACGGTCATGACGGTCGTGTGCGCCAGGTCGCGCTCGGCCAGAGCCTTGCCGACCTCACGAACCGTCATTGGTTCGTTCCGTGACCACAGTACATCCATCACCGCGCGCTCAAGTTCGCCAAGCCGATTCATACCTGTGATTCTACTTGGGGTCGTACTACCCGTTGTCGTAGGGGCCCATGCTTCTGTGCGACCTGGGAAAACACCACGTAAAGCGATGCCTCTGTGCGACCGATAGTACGACCTGAGACGCCAGCGCGAAAGTGACTCGCGGGATACAGTCCCCACACACGAAGACGCCCCCGGGGCGGCGCTCCAACGCCACCCCGGGGGCTGGTCCACCACCTGAACCCCTCAGGAGATGAACGTGACCACCACCCTACCGAGCCGCGTCCAGGCCGCCGTCCAGGTCGCCCAGGACATCCAGGCCATCGACGGCCGCGAGCTGCTGGCGGACCCGGCCACCACGTCCGACCCGGCCGTGGTCCGGATGCGCGACCGCCTCCAGCGCCGACGCCAGCGAGCCACCCTCCGGCACCAGCACCGCGCCGCCCGACGCCGAGAGCGCGCCGCCGACCACGATGCCGAGACCGCCGACCGAGGCCGCCGCGCCCTCCGCGCCCGCCAGCTCGCCACCAGCCCGGCCCGGCGGGCGGCGGCCCTCCAGCACCTCCAGACCACGGTCATCCTCGTGGCCCTGCCGGTGATCGTGCTCCTGGGCTCCGCGTCCACGGCCGGGGTGCACGCCTTCATGGTCACCTACGCCGCGGCCTCAGCGGCGGTCGCCTGGGCAGTGGAGCCCGGCATCATCACGCTCGTCTCCGGCATCATCATCACCCGCGCCCTGATGCGCCGCTACGGGGCGCCCGTCCCCCCGGCGCTCGCCTGGATCGAACGCGGCGCCCTGGCGGCCTCGGTGGTGATGTGCCTCCTCGGCTCCGGCCCCGGCGCCATCGTCGCCCCCATCGGCGCGGCCGTCGTCGCCCTGGCCGTAGAGCGCATCACGGACGGCATCGCAGCGGCAGACCTCGGCGGCACGGAGGAGACGGTGCTCCTCGATGAGGGCCAGGGCGACCGCCCCGATGAGGACCACGCCCCGCCCGCGCGCACGCGCGCCCCGTTCCCCCCGGCGTGGGTGACGGTGGACGCGCGGAAGCAGGTGCGCGTCGGTGGCGAGCGCGCGGAAGGCCTCCTCACGCCGGGCACGCGCACACTGCTGCCGGTCCGGTGCGCGCCACGCGCCCAGGTCCAGGACGCGCACGCGCGCGGGGACGCGGCCGTGGCGGCGTTGCGCGGGTGGGACGCGGACAGCGCGCGTGCGCGCATCACTCCCGCGCGTCCTGCCGTCCCCACGCCGCCCCGTGCGCGCGCACCGCGCGTACAGGATGACCAGCCCACCCCGGCCCCGGCGCGCACGGACGCGCACGCAGACGCGCACCAGGAGCAGCAGGACGCGCGCCCCGGGCCGGTGGATGCGTGGATCACCGAGCAGGCCGCGCGCGGAATGCGCGACTTCGAGCAGCTCCTGGACCGCGGGGACGACGACGGCCAGGGCGACGCGCGTCCCGAGCCGAAGCCGGAGCCGCCCGCGCCCACGGGTGCGGTGCGCGCGGCCAAGACGCGCGGGGAGAAGGCACGCGCGCGCATCCTGGAGCACCTGGACGCGCACCCGAAGGCGACCGCCGAGGAGATCGGTGGGGAGGTGGGGTTGTCCGCGTCCCAGGTCCGTCGGCACCTGCGCATCCTCGCGGGCAAGTAGGGGCCTTCGTCCTTCCCCACCATCATCCGGCCGGGGTAGAGTGTCCCTCGGATGAATGCGAAGAAGGCCCCGCCGGGAGACCGGTCGGGGCCTTCTTGCTTCGGTCTACGCCTGGTCGCGGCGGGCGACGGCGAGCAAGGCCTGCCACTCGCGCGCGTCGGCGAACGTGATGTGGCCCAGCTCGCGGTGCTGGGTGTCCCGGACGGCCGCGCCCGCGGGCAGGTCGGCGACCTCCACGCAGTTGTCGCCACGGCCGCTGTAGCTGGACTTGCGGAAGCTCAAGGTGGATGAATGCATGGGCGTCCTTGCTAGATGAGTGATTCCAGGTAGCGCACCGACGCCTCGGGAGACTCCGCTGCGCTACAGATGTGACTGAAGATGCTGACGTAAGCCTGGATTGCCTCCGGCTCCTCCAGGTAGAGATCCTCGGTCGCAGTCTCTATGTACACCAGAGGCAGGTCAGCGGGGTCGGGGAAGTCCAAGAGCATGAACGCCCCCTCCATGGCGGCGTGGCTGCCCTGGGCATCGCGGAGGACCTGGATGTCGACGGTCGGTCGCTCGGCCATGGTGATCAGGTGCCTGATCTGGGCGGCCATCACCTCGGGTCCGCCAACGCGCTTGCGCAGGGCGGCCTCGTCCACCACGGCCCACACCCGGGGAGGGTCGTCCGACGCGAGGATCTCCTGGCGGCGAAGTCGCCCCTGGACCTTCCGGTCGATGTCCTCGTCGCTGAGCACCCGGCTTCCGCGCAGGACCGCGGCGGCGTAGTCCGGGGTCTGGAACAGGCCGGGGACGAGCAGGGCTTCGAAGGTGCGGATCATGGACGCGCCGGACTCGAAGTCGGCCAGGCCGCCGCGAAGGACGTCCTTGAAGTCGACCCACCAGCCGCGCACACGGGACTCACGGGCGAGAGACATGAGCGCCTCCCGCATATCGTCGGGCAGCTCGTAGACCTCGGCCAGATCGCGCATGTCGCGCGGAGACGGCAACTTCCACTCGTTGCGTTCCATGCGCGAGAGCTTGCCGGATGCCCAGCCCAGCTCGCGGTTGACGCCGTCGATGGTCTTCCCACGCTCTTCGCGCAGACGTCGCAGCACGGCGGAGAGCCGTCTCCGTCGCGCGCTCGGGCTGTATCTGCTGTCGGCCACCCTGTGTCACCTCCTGGCCAGCTTGATCATAGGGCCACGCACGGGATTCAGACATATCACCCACATGTGATTCGCATCTTGTGAAAAGCATCGCACGTATCGCATGATGGGTCCACGCATTCATCCGAGCCGCCCTCATCCAGCGGCACCCGATAACGGAGGTACGCCATGCGCTACCTGACCGAAGAACGCTGGCGCCGACCGCGCCGCGCCGCCCGAATCCGAGGCTTCCTCGTCGGCCGCCACCGTCGCGGCCCCAGCCTCGACGTCCTGTACCGCGTACTCGCCGGACTCCAGCGGCTGGAGGTGGCATGAGCCTGGTCTGCGACCTTCACAAGCTGCCCACCCGTGACGCCCTCGGCCGATGGGCCCGCGACCACGGCACCCGAGTGGCCTACCTCGGACCGTCCCTCGAAGGCCACGCCGTGTACGGCGCGATCGACGGACCCTTCGTGCGGCTGGTCGTGGACACCACCCGTCCCGACCCGCACCCCCACCCCCTGTCCTGGGAGAGCCCGCTTGAACACCTGGAGGAGGTCATGGCGCCCCTCGATGAGGAGCTGGAGGAGCTGATCGCGGGCCAGTGGACCCTCACCCTGGAGCGCACCCGAGACGGCCGGAGCACGGAGGTCGTGGCCTACCGGCCGCTGGGGTGGACCGGACCTGGCGACCCCCACGAGCGGATCGCCGCTCCCACCCGCGAGCAGATGCGCACCGCGCTGATGCGCCGACAGACCCAGGAGACACCGTGACAGACGACGACATGACCCCCACAGAGCGCGAGATCCTCGCCCTGAAGGGCGCCGCCGAGCAGGCCGGGCTGAACCCGGTGGTCGAGCTGCCGGAGAACGGCCCCCCGCATTCCGTGGACCTGCGCATCGTCCGCGACGGCCAGGTGGTCGCGGCCATCCGGGTGAGCATCGAGGCGGGGTCGTGGCGGTACGAGATCCCCGCGCGTCCTGGCGGGCGTCGGCTGTACTCCTGGCGCACCCGCCACCTGGCGAGCCTCGGCGAGGTCACCCCGGACACGTTTCGGATGCTGGACCACTACTTCGCTGGGGTTCCCGGGACCGGCCGGGAGCCTGTGCCTGCCCCGCCCGTGGTGCGCGAGGACACCCCGGGGTGGATGCGGCACGGCTACTGGCAGAAGCGTCTCGGCAAGCCGATCGGCGGCGGTGTCCGATGAGCCCCGTGCGCCCGGGGAGGTCGAACCCGGGCGCACGGACCCCTACATGTGCCCTCGGGCGCGGAGGGGCACGAGGAGGGCGTCCCTGACCCGACGCCAGTCGACGTCATCGAGGGTGCGGTGGCCGAGGTCCTCGCGGACAGCGGCGATGCTCCGGAGGTCGAAGGGGTCGGTGAGGGCCTGGTCCCCGTCGCGGTGGTCGTGGACGAGTCCGGCCGCGTACCTGCGGACGGCGTCCGCGCTGGTGATCGCGGCGGACCGCGCGGCCTCGTGCCACCTCGCGTCGTGCGGGAGCCACGCGGCGAAGACCTCGGTGGGGGTCGGCATTTCGTTTCTCATAATCGCAAGCTAGCAGAAAGGAAAGCGCAATGGGAAAGCTTTTGGAAATGGTGTTTTCGCAGCTTAGGCCGCAGGCGAAAAGCTGCCCCTCGTGCGGCACGAGCAACCCGAGCAGTGCCGACTACTGCCGCTCGTGCGGTAACGCGTTGAGCCCCGGCGGCGACCCCTGGCCGCGTAAGTAGCTCAGACCCCCGTGCGCCCGGAGTTCCGTCCCGGGCGCACGGGATCCAGACGGCCGCCCTCACAGGGGGAGGGCGGCTTACCTGGCCCGATGCGGGCCGGACACCCGGGGCCACTAGCAGGGGGCTGGTGGCCTCTCTTCTACCCTCAGTCCGTCACAACCTGTGGCGGACCTGCACATATCCGCACACAGCACAGCAAGATCCGGGGGGATCATGATCACCACGTACCGGCTCGGCACTCTCAGTGTCGACGTCAGCCCGACCCAGGACCGCACGATCCGAGCGGCCCGCGGGCTGGGCCCGGACGAGCCGCTACTGGAGGCGCTCCGCACCGAGGCGTGGGAGGCGCTCACTACGGCCGGGGACGAGTCTGAGCACTGGGGGCGTGTGCGGGTGAGCTGATCGCGGGGAAGGAGCCCCTGCTGCCCGTGAGGGCGGTGGGGGTTTTCGCATGTCGGGGGTCTTCCCACCATCATCTCATCACAAGATGATAACGGAGTCTGGGTTTTCGACCCACGCAACCACATCCATGGGTTATGTTTTGGGGGTCGGAAACAACCGGGAAGGGGCCACGATGAACACCACCACCGCCGCCAAGCAGGCCGGAATCACCCGCGGCACCCTCTACACCTGGCTCCGCATGGGCGCCGTCAAGGCCACCAAGCGCGCCGGCCGGTGGGTCATCGACCCCGTCTCCCTCCGACGCCGCATCACCCTCGGGGCCAAGCCCGCCCCCCAGACCACGAAGAAGGTGACCATGAAGGCGACCGACATCGACATCAGCGTCGAAGAGGGCAATCTGTTCCTGACCGCCCCCTACAACCCCGCTGCGAACGGCAGCTACAAGGACCTCGGCGCCCGGTGGGACGCCGGTCGTAAGGCGTGGCGGTTCGCGGCCCGCGACATCGAGCTGGTCCGCGCCGCCGTCCAGAAGCACTTCGGCTACGACGACCGCCCCGTCGAGGTCGTGGACGTGCGCATCAACGCCGCCGAGTGCTTCGACGAGGACAACCAGGCGTGGGTCTTCGGTGGCCGCCGCATCGTCCACCGCCCCGGCCGCGACGAGGACGTGCGCCTGGGCAAGGACGTCCTCCTCCTGGAGGGCCGCTTCCCCGGCTCCGGTGGCAGCGTGCGCTACCCGCGCATCGACACCGACGAGGTGGTCCTGGAGGTGCGCGACGTGCCCGCCACCCACGCCGACCTTAAGGAAGACGGCGTCACCATCATCGAGACCCCGGCCCCCGCCGAGGACACCGCCGAGCGGGCCGCCCTGGAGGCCGAGCGCGCCCAGCTGCTCGCCCGCCTCGCCGAGATCGACGCCCAGCTCGCCCAGTAGACCACCACCCAACCCCGGGGCCCGTCCACGCCGGGCGGCCCCACAACCCCCTCGAAGGAGAACAGCATGTTCCACATCGGCGGATTCGACGGCGGCAGCCCGACCCGACTGCTCGCACGCCACCTCGGCAACTGGCGGCCCCGCATCGACGGCCCCACCTACGCGGACCTGGTCGTGTACCCGGTCAGGGACTACGAGCGCAACGCGGACCGGTGGTACGACGTGTACTACACCCACCAGACGGTGCAGGCCGAGACCGACATCGCGGGCGACGCTTTGGACCCGGTGGTCAACAAGAAGATCGCCAAGGCCGCGACCCTGCCCGCCCCGCCCCGCATCCCCTGGGAGCAGCGGCTGGCCGACGCCCCCGAGCCGACCGTGGACCACCTGACCGAAGAGCAGATCCGGATCTGGTTCGGCGACCGGGACAAGGCTCTGGAGTCGGCGCGCACCCGGCAGGAGATCGCGATCCGGGAGGACAGGACGGCGGAGACCTGGGACTGGGAGGCGGCGGCCGAGATCTACCGGCCGATCCTGGACGCCATCGAGCCGCGCAAGCTCACCGCGGCCCAGCGGGTACACGTGGCCCGCGTCCGGGTGCTGGAGGCCGAGAACGAGCTGGCGTCGGCGCGCGCGTCGCTGGAGGCCCTGGAGGCCAACGCCGCCCGCCCCGCGGCCAAGGCCTGACCCCTGTACGCGACGGTGCCCCCGCCTCAGTCCGCGAGGCGGGGGCACCCCCCATCAGCATAGACACGCACGTGGAGGACACGATGACCCGCATCATGGTCAGAGACGCAGACGGCACCGTTCAGGGCTGGTTCGACCAGGAATCGGCTACCCGCTTCGAGGGCGTCCGCGAGTTCGACGGCGACAACATGGCGTGCGTCCACCTCAAGGACGGCACCCGCCACCAGCACCTGTACCGCACCAAGGGCGGCCGGTGGGTGCGCCTCACCCAGTCGCAGTGGCGGGGCGAAGAACCCATCTGGGAGTACGTCACCGACGAAGAGGCCCGTGAGTGGCTGATCATCAACGGCGACGACAACGCGGTCGAGCAGTACTGGGGGCCGGTGGAGGAGGAGCGCGCCCCCGGCGGCCGCCCCTCCACCGGCGACCCGGTCAAGGTGAACCTGCCCCCCGAGCACATCGGCCGCCTGGACGTGCTGGCCGAGGAGCGGGGCACCTCGCGCGCAGAGCTGATCCGCGCGGCGGTGGCCTCCTACCTGCTCGACGCGGGGGTTTCCCAGAGCGGCTGACGGCGGGGCGCCCGGTGCGGTACGGTCCTCGTACCGGGCGCCCCCAGGGGCAGCAGATGGGCGGGTAGTTCATCGCCTGGTTCCCCGCCTCGTGCGGGGGTGGCCCTTGTGCGTGTTTGTTTTGAGGGCAAGGCTCCGCGCAGGCGGAGGTGGTCCCATAGGTGGTGACGGCTCAGGTCGTGTACGCCGAAGCCCCGCGCACGCGGGGATGGGCCGGTCGTGGTCGTTGACGAGGCACAAGCCCCGCGCACGCGGGGGTGACCCTGATGTGGGTAGCAGAGTAGTGACTAGCGTCGAGTGCTCCCGGCGCACGCGGGGATGGTCCTTCCAGGACACAGCAAAGAACGCCCCGCCTCTCCCGGACTGGGAGGGGCGGGGCGTTCCGTGTGTGCGGAGGCCTACCGGCCGAGGCGGCGCTGCACCCAGGCCGCCACAGCGGTGAGCGCAGCAGTCCCCGCGGCCGCGGCCAGCGTCGGCCAGTCGATGACCTCACCGGGGACGACCACGTCGGCGACGACGGCGGCGACCGCCACCAGGATGGCGGCCAGGGCGCCCTGTGCGGCGGTGCGCCACCCGCGCGAGCGCGCGTCCTGGCGGGTCTCGGCGGCGCTGCCCGGGGTCGGGGAAGAAGCGGCGTGCGTCATGGGTCAGGCTCCCTTCAGCTTCACGGTGCCGGAGATGGTGGCCTCCGCGGGCAGCTCCCCGCCACCACCACCGGTGATCCCTGCCAGCGCGCGCTTGGTGACGGCGGCCTCCACCTGGTCGCAGGCGTGCGCGGTCATCTTGTCGCCGTACCCGGCCAGCGCCTTGCTGCCCACGTACTTCCGGCACAGGCGGACGGCCTCGGCGGTGCCTTCCCCGTAGACGCCATCGGCCCCGGCCGACCCGAGGGCGTCGCCGAAGCCCGCCCGGATGGTCCTGAGCTGAAGCAGCTTGACCGCCTCCCCTTCGCTGCCGATCGCGAGTCCAAGCATGTCGTTTACCTCCGTAATCGCCCCGGGGGGCTGTTCGAATGTGCCGTCCTCGACGAGCGCGTAGGCGCGATCGCCGGGGCAGCTGGTCGAGATGAAGTCGCGGTGGCCGAGCACCGTTCCGGCGATCGAGGTGTCCGGTTCCATCAGCCACTGGCGGAGCGCCCGCACCGCGTTGATCTGCTCCGGGGTGATGACGTCGGTCGGGCCGGTGGCCAGCGTCACCGAGTAGTGCGAGGTGTTGCCCCCCGGCTGCGCGGCCTGGGTCTTGTACAGCCCCCGGCCTTCCAGGACGTAGCCGTGGGCGCAGCCCATGAACGAATAGGCGATGTCGGCCCAGCCGCGGGAGGGGCCGGTGTGGAAGGAGCGGGTGTCGCGCCAGTACTTCAGGCAGGCCGCGTGGTCCTTGCGGGCCAGCCCCTGGTCGGCGCTGTCGTAGTGGATGACCAGTCCGGATCGGGGATTGGCCCGGGTCGCGGGCGAGGACCCCCATCCCAGATCGGACCGGGACACGTACTTCGGTGGTCGGGGCAAAGGTGCCTCCAGGCATGCGAAAGCCCCGGCATGAAACCGGGGCCCAGGGGTGTGGTTTAGGTCAGGTGGTCAGCGTGATGATCACGGTGGTCAACGTGCCGACCAGGATGCCGATGCCGGTCACGACCAGGGCGACGATGCTGATCGTCCGACGCCCGCGAGCGTCCATGTCCGTGTGGGTCACGGCGGTCTGCTCCAGCGCGCTGACCCGGGTCGTGACCCTGTCGATGTCCTCGCGGGTGGCCATGGCCCGGTCGATGCCGTCGAGCCGGGTATCGAGCACGGCCAGCGCCGCCTCGTGCTGGTCGGCCCGGCGGTCCTGGTGCTCCAGGCGCTCGATGATGACGTCCAGCCGACCGTTCACGGCGGTCAGACCGACCTCGACCACGCGGTGGATGTCGGCCAGGGCGCTGCCCCCTTCCTCTGCGGGGCTCATTCTTCGACGAGGGTGTACGTGCCGGAGTAGCCCCGAACGACCTGCACGTCGGTGAACCCGGCCGAGGCGAGGACGTCCTGGATGGCCACGACGATCTGCGTGGGGTCGCCAATGCCACCCAGCTTCACGTCCACCTCTCCGCGGTCCACTCCGTTCGGGTGCTGACCGGAGACGGTGTACTCGCCGTCGTAGAACGGAGGCGTGTTGTTGTAGTCCAGAGGCTGCAACTGCCACGTGTGCGACATGGTGTCTCGCTTTCTAGGTAACTTCGTACCGACCCGAGAGCAACAGCAGGTCGCCGTCTCCCCATGGGTGGCCGTCGTGTCCGACGTTCTGGGCGGAGTTGTTGCCCAGGCCGGAGGTGCTGCTGTCCGCGACACGCACAAGGCCGGTGGAGAACAGAAGCACCCCGAACCCGTACCGGTGGTTGTCGATCTGGATCACGCACTGTCCCACCGCGCCGAGGTTGGACCCGGCGCCCCAGCTCCTCGGCGGGACGGGTAGGCCGAAGTCGTAGGGGCCGTTGCCGAAGGACGTGGTGGACCCCGCCACGATGCGGAGCATGAAGTCCACGGTCGTGCCGACCTGCATCCAGCGGCCGATGATCTGCCCGTTGCCGATGCTCGGGTTGGTGGTCGCGGCCGTCCAGGACGGGGTGTAGGGCTGCCACACTCCCTGTCCGGCTCGGAGCCTCTCGGCGGTGATGCGCTGCCCGGCGAGCCAGTCGGCCACGGGCGATCACCTCCTCTCTCTACAGGGCCACGATCGCGGGCTGGGCCAGGCGCACGCCCGTGCCCGCCGCGTGCGGCTTGACGATTCCGTTGACGGAGCGCTGGCAGATCAGCGACTGCGGGAACCCGGTGCTGCCATCGCCGACGACCTGGGTGACCCGCATGACCTCGCCCCCGCACGTGATGTCGAACGGGCAGTCCTCCGCGCTGGTGGTCCACGGCGGGCCGGAGGTGGTGGACACCGGCAGGTGCGTCTCCTCCTGGTCGATGTCGAACGCCAGCACGGAGCCGCTGGTGTCGGCGCGGTCCGGGGCGGACGGGTCCACCTCGGCCGGGGCCGACTCGGCGACCACACCCACCGTCCACGCCGAGGCCGGTGTGCAGGTGAGCGTCAAGTCCCACGCGAACGCGCCGATCCTCTCCTCGTAGCCCTGCACGATCAGGTCCAGGTCCTGGGCCTGGGTCCAGTGCGGGGGGTTGAGGATGCGGATGCGGTCTCCGGCGTCGAGTCCGAGCAGGGCGGGGATGTGCTCGCGCATGCGGGGGTTGGCGAGGTTGACCCGGATGGTCGGCCAGCGCAGTTCATCGACCGTCCCGAGGTGGAGGCGCCACCCGGCCTGGTCGGCGAGCTGGCCGTCCGAGGCCAGGGACAGGGTCACGGACTCGTCGTAGCGGCCGACCGTGTTCACGCCCAGGGGGCCGTCCTCGTCCACCACGTGGAAGCTGCTGCCGTGGTCGCGTTTGACCTCGATGTCGTTCCTGAGCTGCTGGTCGTCGTCCACGGGCTCGACCGGATCCGAGATGTGCCCGGCGGTGTAGTCCAAGGTGATGACCGGCTGGCGGTTGTACAGGTCCTTGCGGGCCCGGTACAGCAGACCCAGCGCGTCCCTCGGCTCACCCGGCACGCCCAGGTCCGCGTCCATCGCCGCCCCGACCCCGTCCAGGAACGTGCCCTCCGGCTCCGGTCCCAGCTCCGTGTCGGCGTCCCCGACCACCAGGACCGGCACCTGCTCGCCCACCGACAGCCGAGAGAGCCGGTCCGCAGCCGTCTCCCCCGCATACCCGTTGCCAGCCAGGAAGTACGCCGTCGCCAGGTGGCTGCCCCACACGGTGATGTGCCCGATCGACAGGTCGCCCAGCTCCGTCCCGAACCGGGTGTCGATCCGGGCCGGTGATCCCACGCCGGGCCCGTGCGTGTAGGTACGCCACCCGCCCCGGTAGGCCCCGGTGGACCTGCTCAAGTCGAGCACCTGGGCCTCAGTGGTGCACTCCGACCCGGTCGTGTAGGAGCGCAGGCGGAGCCGGTTCCACTGGCCCAGCACCACCGGGGGCTGCGTCGCGTCGATGTAGAACGACGCGGGGGTGGCCAACTCGGCGCCGTCCAGGTCGCGGATGTTCAGCACCATGATGGGGCGCCCATCAGTCCACCGGCGGGTGATCACCCACGCCCGCATCGTGGACGTGGTGACGTCGAGCAGCATCTGGTCCGTGGTGGATTCGGTGGCCTCCTCCAGCCGGAACAGCATGTCGACCTCCCACGCGCCGCTGTCGACGGACGGGATGGGGCCGGACAGCAGACGAGCGCCGGGGCGCACCTTGGGCAGCGGCCCGGACGAGATGAGCGTGTCGTCCTCCGCGTAGGTCAGCCCGCTGGTGGTCAGCGGCCCGGTGTGCCCGGTGACCTCGGCGGCCTGGGTGGACAGCTGGCCGTCCTCCAGCGGCCAGTACGCCAGCGGCCGGTACCCGGGGATGCCCCGCCGGAGCGAGGACTGCAAGGGTTTCGCCCCTTGGCCCAGGCGCCGGCCGATCCCCGACGCCTGGATCGGCACCCACACGTCCGAGTCGGACAGGTCCCACCGGGGCGGCCAGCTGCTGATCTCGCCGACGAACCGCACCCCTGTGTCCTCGGGGACCGGGGTGCGGATGGTCAGGTCCCGCACCGCCACGACGGTGGGCATCGGGGTGGTGTCCGCACCCGCGGTGACGAAGCCTCCGAAGGAGATCGGGCCGGGCCCGGTGATCGCGGTGGTGTAGGCCTGCCCCAGCCACGGCTCCGGCTCCAGATCACCATCCGCCCACACCTTCAGCTTGACCTCGGGTCCCACCGCCAGCAGACGGCAGCGCACCCACTCGCCCACGGCGTAGGACACGGGGGCGATCGTGTCGGGCGGCGTCAGCTGGGTGTCCTGGCCGCCGAGCCGCTGACGTACATCCCCGCTGACGTAGCACCGGCCGTCCGGCGAGCCGGAGAAAGCCCTCACGGCCACGCCCACGTACAGCGCGTCCAGGCCCTCCTGGTGGCGGAGGCCGAGGTTGCAGTACGTGGCGCCCGACAGGGCCCCGGTGGGCAGCTCGGACAGCTGGAACGACCAGGTGACATCCATGTCCCCGGGGATGGTGTTGGTGGTGATCGTGCGGACGTTGACGGCGACGCTGTCGGCCTTCATGTAGCCCGCGCCGGGGGTGGTCCAGAAGTCGTCAGGGCCGCCGCTGGAGCGGACCCAGGTCTGGCCAGTGTCGGCCGTGCCCCACGTCTCCGTGGTGGCCCGGTCGAAGCTGTCGCGGACCAGGGTGACGCCGGGGTCGGGCAGGTCGGCCGCCCTCACCCGCACGGGGGTGTTGCGGCCGATGAGCCCGTAGTACGGCGAGAGCGGGTTCCTCGGCGAGTAGCGGCCGTGGCGGTTGTTGAGCAGCAGCGACAGCGACGACGGGTCCGCGCGCGCCGCCTCATCGGCCCGACCCCGGCGGATCAGCAAATCCTCGGACACGCGCACGTCCCCCGTGACCGGCACCCACTCGCCGTCGACCCCCAGCTCGACCGTGAGCAGGGGCGGGAACGTCGGCGGCCTGGAGGCGGCGATCTCCACCGGCGGGGCCGCCAGCGGCAGCGTCGCCGACACCGGCAGGAGAGCGTTGCGCACCACCCCGGCGTCGCCCGACTCCACGGCCAGGGCCCCGGCGGCAGACACGGTGGCGTGCCGGGAGAGCGTCGCGGCTCCGGCCACCGCCAGCGTCCCCTCGGCGACGATCGTGCCGGGGGCCAGGTCCGCGGTCACGTCCGCCGTGCCCGCCAGCGGCAGCACCCCTGCGGCGGACAGCTGGTGGTGGGTCGGCCAGGGGCCCAGCCACTCGCCCTCACCGACACGGATCTGGTCGACGTAGGGGGTGGGCGCGGAGGAGATCCCGGCGCCCTGGGTGTACAGCTGGCCGACCGTGCTGCCCGCCGCCCGCTGTTCGGAGTACTCGTAGTCGGGCGCGCCCTGGCCGTGGATGTCGGTCCAGTACAGCCGGTACGCCATCCGCTCCAGGGTCGCGCTGATCTCCACCCGCACCCAGTTGCCGACCACGTTGTCCTCGATCACCGCGGCCGGGATGGCGTGGGTGCCCAGCAGGTACTGGCGGGACTCGGTGGCCAGGTAAAACTCGGTGATGACGTTCGCGTCGCGGACCCGGTACCAGGTGCCTTGGCGGAGCAGCAGGTAGAACGAGATCGAGTAGGCGTTCACGGCGGCGGCCGGGTTGTACAGCCACACGTCGCCGTGCGGGCTGCCGGTGTCCGTGCCCAGGCGCAGGGACGACCGCCCCATCACGGCCTGGTCGCCGTAGCGCACGGCGTTCGCGGGGGCGTTGTTGCGGATCCCCGCGATGGGGTCGCCGTAGGCCGCCGAGTTGGCGACCGTGACCGAGGTCCCCGGCGTGCCGTCGAAGCTATTGGCCCAGACCACGGCCATGGCGTGCCCCCTTCCTACTCGGAGCTGATGGACGCGGCCAGAACCCCGGTCGCCATGTCCAGCGTCAGCGGCTCCACGGTGGCCGTGCCGGGGCTGGGGTAGGGCTGCGGAACCGCCGCCGGGATGCCGCCCAGCCACGCCCCGGCTGAGGACCACAGGCCGACGTGGGTGATCTCCCCGCTGCCGAGGCTGGGCACGTCGAACACGATCGCGTCCGTCGCCCGGATGGCCCCGTCAGCGGGGGGCTGCCACGCCACCGGCTGTCGGGCGTAGCCGCCGCCGGTCACCTCCGAAGCTCCGGTGCTGCCGGGGTCAGCGATGTGCAGGGAGGCCTCCACGGCGGTCGTCGCGGCGGCGGACAGCATCGGGTGATACAAGGCGTTGGTGAAGGCCACGACGGGCCCTCCTCTCTGGTCGTGCGGCTACTGGCCGAAGGCGGCCTGGACGGAGCCGCCGCCGTTGGTGCGGACCATCTTGCGCATGAGCTTCTTCCACTCCTCGTCGGCGCCGGTGACGTCGAGCGTGAGGGTCTGACCGCCCTGCCCACCGCGCTGAGTGGCCGCCACCGTCGACGCGGACAAGGACGGCAGGGACGGGGCCCGGGTCGCCGTAGCGGTCACCCGGTCATCGAACGGGAACATCAACTGGTCGGCGATGCGGTCGATGCGCGCCAGCTCGCCGAGGATGCCGTCCCCGATGTTCTCCGCGATCTTCGCGCCGGACAGCTCCGGAGCACCCGACCCGGACAGCGGGCCCTCCTTCGCCGGGGAGAACGGCAACTTGTTCCGGATGGTCGATGCCATCTCCGACGCGGTCCCCGACAGCGACCCGAGCATCGACTTGATGCCGTTGATCAGCCCTTGGATGACGTTCTTACCGGCGTTGAACAGGAGCGACCCGAGGTTGCCCAAGGCAGACCGGATCCGGCCCGGGATGGACCGCACGAACCCGATCATCCCGGCGATCGTGGACACCACCCGCTTGTGCATGCCCATCACGGCGTTGATCGCGAGGTTCTTCGCGGTGTTGAAGCCTGTGGAGATCGTCGACTTCACGAACTCGATGGCGCCGGTGACCTTCGAGGTGATGGCCTCCCACGCGCCGCTGATCTTGCCGGTGATCCAGTCCCACGCCGAGGCGACACCGGACTTGATGGACTCCCACAGCCCCACGAAGAACGACTTGATGGCCTCCCACACGGTGGCGGCGGTCGACTTGATCCACGCCCAGGCCGTGGCCAGCGCGCTCTTGATCCACTCCCAGGCGAAGAGCGTGGCGGCCACGATCTCGTCCCAGTACACGATGATCAGCACGACCACGGCGATGAGCGCGATGATCCCAGCGATGATCCACGTGATCGGGTTCGCCCAGAACGCGGCGTTCAGCAACCACTGCACGCCGGTCCACACCAGGGTGGCGACGCGGACGGCGAGCATGATGCCCTGGTAGATCTTCAGGGCGGCGGTCGCCGCGGCTGCCGCTCCGGCGATGAGCAGGATCGCGGTGGCCATCCCAGCGATCGCGCCCTGGTTGTCGGACACCCACCCGGCCACGTCGGACAGGGCTGGGCCGAGCCCGGCGGCCAGGTCCGTGGTCAGGGACCGGATCGACGAAGAGAACTGCTGGGCGGGGTCATCGGCCAGGGTGTCGGCCATGCCCTGGGCGGACCCGGACACGTTGTCGAGGCTGGCCGTGGACGGGTCCAGGGCGTACAAGGCGTCCGCCAGATCCTCGGCCTTGGTGCCGAACAGCTCGGTTGCGATGGCGTCGCGCTGCATCGGGTCCTCGACGTCGCGCAGGGCGTCCAGGGTGATGTCCAGGGCCTCGGTCGCGGAGTCTCCGCCCTCGCTGATCTTCGCGAAAAGCTCGTCCGCAGGTAGGCCCAGGGACTCGAAGCCACCGCGGACCCGGTCTGACCCGGCCACTGCCTCGATCGAGAATTCCTTGATGGCGTCCGCGACGGTGTCGGCGTCGCGGGCACCGGCCTGGAGGCCCTGGGAGATGAGCCCCATCGCTTGCTCGCCGGACAGGCCCATGGACCGGAACTGGGTGGAGTACTCGGTGACGGTGTCGAGCAGGTCCCCGGACCGGTCCGCGCCCGACTGGAACCCAGCGGTGAGGATGTCGAAGGCCTCGGTGGCGTCGGCCGCGAGCCCGGTCTTCATGAGCTGCCCGGCGGCGACGGTGGCCTGGTTGACGTCCTGGTCAAAGGTGGTGGCCAACGCGAGCGCGCTGGTAGACATCTCTTCCAGCTCGCCGGTGGTGAAGGTGGACAGGCCGCCGATGTTGGTGTGCACGCCCTGCAAGGCGGTGTTGACCTCGCCGATGGAGGACCCGAACCCGTCGGAGTAGACGGCGCCGGCGACCTCCCCGGCCCGTGCGGCTTCGTCCGCGGTGAGGCCGAGCTGGGCGGTCAGCTTCGCGTTGGCCGACCCGATGTCCAGGGCCGCGGTGATGCCACCGCCCAGGGCGGCGCCGGTGACGAGTCCGGCGGTGGTGCCGATTCCCTCCAGCGTGACGCCGAGCTGCTCCGCGTCACGCTGGACGTCATCGAACGCGGACTTCACGGCGCGGGTGGCCTGCTGGGCGCCGGACTCCACGCCCTTGGCGTCCACCCCGATCTCCACCATCAGCTCCTGGAGGGTGGCCATGGGACACCCCCTTTCAGGAGTTACCGCCGACGTCGGCGGATACGGTTCGGCTGGTCAGCTTTGTGTGAGGCGATGCGGGTAGTGCGGCCGTCCGCGTGCCGGATTTCCTCTTCGCCGCCCAGGGCGCGGTTGGCGTCGCGGACGGCGGCCAGCTGCTCCTCCCAGGAGGTGCCGCGTTCGCGGTCCCAGTCGGGCAGGAAGTCCTTCGGCTTGGCCTTGCGGCCCTTGCCGCGGTTGGCGTTGGACACGACGGCGGCCAGCAGTGCGAAGAGCTGGTCGTCGCGCTGCTGGCCGATCGGTCCGCTGATCTGCTCCCAGGCCATCCACCGGGTCAGCTCCGCCGAGGACATGCTGCGCAGCGTCTCGGCGACGGACTTGCCCAGGTAGCCCGCTAGTCGGTGTTGGAAGGCGAGTTCTGGGCGCTGTCGGAGGGCTCTTTTCCCTCCTCCACCGCGTCCTTGCCGATGCCGGACAGGCGGCGCACGTGGCCGAAAAGCTCGTCGATGACCTTGCCGGACTTCTTACCGAGGTCCTTGGCGTCGGAGTCGGCGAAGACCCGCTCACCCTTGTCGTCCACGATGGCCTTGACCACGAGCTTCGCGCGGAAGTTCTGGAGGCGGGTGAGTGCGGCGGCGTCGCCCTTGGTGGCGGCGCTGACCATGGTCTCGTAGGCGTCGCGGTCGACGGCGGACAGGCCGACGACGCGCACCGTGCCGCCCCATTCGGGCACCGGGACGTCCTCGTGCTGTACGTCCTGGGCGCCGAGGATGGCGTCTTTACCGAGCAGTGCCATGAGGGGTGTCTCCTTCGCTGGTGTTGGTGGCCTGCGCGTTGCGGGCCATCAGGGTGAGGGTGACGGTCGGGATCTCGTCGGGGTCGACGGGGACGACCACGGAGTCGCGGCGGATCGCGGCACCGGGGATCTCCACCCCGTCCACGACCACGCTCGCGTGCAGACCCTGACGGGTCACGGTGATGCGGTCGGCGGGCATCAGACCGCTTCCAGGCTGGACAGGGTCGGCTTGCCCGATACCTTCCACGTCAGGGACGCGGCCAGCTTGTCGTCGTGGGGCGCTTCCGGCTCGAAGCCGGTGAGCCCGGCCTGGAACGTCCAGGTGGTCGCGGCCGGGTCGGGGAAGGTCACCCGGTACCCGCGCGGGTCGGAGTACTCGTAGTCCTCGGTGAGCGGGTCGTGCATGACGGGGTCGTAGTTGATGTCCGCGGACACCTCGCCGCCGTCCTTCAGGCCGAAGATGAACTCCCGCCACCCGTCCGGGCTGTCGTGGGCGGTGACGTCGATCTCCTCCCGGCTGGTGCCGGGGCCGGAAAGGTTGGTCATGGAGCCGACCGGTTCGTAGTCCTCCAGGCCCGGCGTCGCTTCGCGTTCGAGCTTGACGCCGAAGCCATCGCGTCCTGCCATGGCTACTCCTGTTCGTGTTCTGTGTTGATGCGGAACCGCAGGACGACGTGGCGTATCTGCGGATTCTCGTCTCGGATGTTCTGGCCGAACTCGAAGCGCACGCTGACCGTGTGGTGGCCGTCGACGGTGAGCGGCTGGTGGTCCACGAGCGTGGTCGCCTCGTCCGCGATCCCGTTGGCCTGGGACCACCCGCGCTCTTTCGACCACACGTGCAGGTAGATGGTGGTGTCCCGGCCCAGCCCGTCGTGAGTGTTGTCGGCGGACTCGGTGGAGATCTCACCGATCGTCACGTAGGGGTGGGCGGCCGTCTCGTCCACGTAGTCGTAGACCGGGCACGACAGGCCGCCGGCCAGGCGCTCGTACAGGGCGCGTTGGATCCCCGCGGCGGGGCGCACTCCCACGGGTCACCCCCTATCTGAGCTTGTCCAGGGCGGAGCCGACGTGGCGTCGGAGCCGCTTGGGGTACTCGGGGGCTTCGGCTTCGGCGGCCGGGAGCGCGAACGGCTGGGCGGCGGTGCGGCTGGTGCCGAACTCGACCAGGGCGGCCCACCAGGCACGGGCGGCACCCATCACACCGACCCTGCCGCGTAGCGCCCCGATGACCCGGCGGCCGATCGCGCCGTGCAGCATCCCGGACGCGCGCGGCACACGGGAGCGCATGCCGTTGTACACGGCCGTCACGGACTCGGTGGTGGCGTCCCGGCACCCGTCGTAGATCTGATCAGGCAGATACCGCAGCTGCTTCTCCAGGCGCTTGAGGCCCTTCACGGTGACCTTCGCCATCAGCCACCGCCTTCGGGTTGGATCAGCTCACAGTCGGCTCGCAGGTACACCGCCTCGGACGGCACCACCGTGGCGGCCACCCGCCAAACCTGCCCGCCCCGGCGAAGCTCGTCCCCGCGCTGGACGTCCGCCCCGGGGTTGAAGTACACCGGCTGGGTGTGGTCGGCCCCGGCCTGGCGGGCGGCCACCCGCTCCGCAGCGGACGGCTGGGAGAGACGGCACCGGATCGGGCCGACCTCTGTCCAGGTGGTGGTCTGCCCGCCGGACCCGTCCGGCACCGACGTGCGCCGCCACAGGGCCAGCCGGGCGTTGAGCCGGTGGCCGATGGTGCGGCGTCTCATCGGGGCAGTCGCACCACGGCGACGTCCACCGACGTCACCCCGTCCCAGGACAGGGCCGCCCGGCGAAGGGCCGGGTTCCGGTACACCGACGACAGCGGCACCACCGCGACCTCCCCGGCCGGGATGGTGACGTCGACGTCCTGCACCGGGATACCGCGGACCGTGCCCGGGGTGGCCAGGGTGAGCGTGTGCGCGGACGCGTCGTCGTTGCGCACGAGCAGCACCATGCCGGTGCCGGTGGGTGCTTCGTCGCCACCGGCCGACGCCGGGGTCCAGGAGACCGTGTCCAGTCCGGCGACCGGGGCGTCCTGTGCTGTGAGTACAGCCATGGGTCAGTCCTTCCTCATTGGGGGCGGACGACGTGGGCGCCGCCGCCGAAGCGCGACCGCAGCCGGGCGCGCAGGTAGTCGGGTAGCTCCATCTCGGTGATGAGCCCGTCGTCTCCGTAGGCCACGGAGTAGTCGCCGATGCGCTCGGACCGCACGTCCCCGGCGGCCAGGCCGCCGCCGTCGTCCTCGGACCGGTAGGCGATGAGCGCCGACGTGGCGATGCGGCACACCAGGTCCACGATGTCGGTCGGCACCACGGGCAGGCCGTGGGTGTAGGTGACCTCCACCTCGGTGCGGTCGGTGCCCCACCCACAGGTGCGGTACAGGGACGCGCGGGGGCGGGAGAGCCGCCACCCGGCCGCGTCCTCGCCGTCGAGCAGGACGGCGTCCACGGCGGTGATGGGCGGGCCGGGCAGCGGTAGGCGTTCCTCCCGCTGCCCGGCCAGCACCACCGTGTCCGTGGTCTGGCTGATGGAGCATCCGGCCGCGGCCCTGACCGCACCGGAGGCCACGACCAGGTACCGCTCCACGACCTGGGTTTCGTCGGTGGCGACCGTGACGCCGAGCGCTTCCATGTCGGCGATGGTCGCCAGCGGGTCCAGCGCCACAGTGCCCCCTCTACTCCGCGGCCAGTTCCTGGAGCTGGGCCTTGGTCATGTCGGCGACCTCGGACGGGTCGACGTCGTAGGTGGCCAGGATGTAGGCCTCCCAGTCCTCGCGGCGCGCGGTCTTGGCCGGGCGCTTGGGGGCGCCGTCGCCCTGGTCCTGCTCGACGTCGGCGTCGCCCTGGTCGCTCTGGTCCTGGTCGGTGTTGGGGAAGCCGGTGACGGCGAAGGACCTGGACGCCAGGGTTCCGGCAGCGGCAGCGGCAGCGGTGGTGGCCAGGCCGGTGATCTTGCCGTGGGCGCGCTCGTTGCCGTACTCCAGGCCGATCTCGCCGTAGATCTGGGTGCGCTCGGCGGAGCCGGTCTTGGCCAACTCCTCCTGGAACAAGAAGCCCTTGCCCGGGATCGGCAAAAACCTCGGCGCGCACTGCTCCAGGGAGGCCACGGCCAGCGAGTTCGCGGGCATGTACCGGTGGAGCATGATGTTCAGGCGGCCGAAGTCCGTCTCGATGGTCTGGAGGTTCACCCCGCCCACGTTGCGGGTCTGCTCCTGGAAGCCCCGGTCCGTGATGAAGATCTTCGTGAGCTGACGCTTCTGCCAGGCGTTCGCCATGATCGTGGCGGTCTCGGACTCGCTGATACCGCCCGAGGTCCACACGTCCTGCATCAGGTTCAGGACCATGTCCTCGGTGAGCGGCTGGTCGGCGGTGCCGTCGTTGGCGTCAACGGCGTTGGTGGTGATGGCCTCCAGCAGGCCGCGGGTGCGGCGCGGGGTGGCGTTCGTGGTCGGGTCCTGGAACGTCCCGGCAACGAAAGTCGCCTCGACGTCCCTCGCGATCTGCTTCAGGGCCTGGGTGACCTGCCAGCCGTGCTCGTTGGTGACGGCGTTGGCGCCGGACACGCCCTGCACGTTGGGGTTGGCGGCGCCGATGTCACCGAACTGGCCGGTCGCGGCCTGCTTCGTGTAGCTGGTGGAGACGGTCTCCTGGTGGATCTCCACGACGTTCATCACCGCGAAACGGGCGCGGGCCTCGGCGGTGGGGGCGTCGGCTCCCTCGACGCGCTGCCGGTCGGTGGCGGCGTCGCGCAGGTCGTACCCGGACCAGGTGAAGTGCGTGGCGTTGGCCGGGCGGCCGCCGGTCAGCCCGCCGATCGCGGACAGGAACGGGGTGTCCTCGGGGGTGACGGCGAAGAGTTCGCCGACGTAGTTGGGGAGGTTGTACGTGGTGCCCATGCCGGTGATTCCGGGCATCGGGGTCTCCTCTTCTCATTGGTCCCGGCACAGGCCGGGCGGGTTACTTGCTCTTCTTGGCGGCCTGGGCGAGCTTGACCTGCTTCAGTCGCACGGAGGTGGCGATGTCGCCCTTGGCCTCGGCCTCGCGGATCTGGGCGTCGATGCTCTTGGCCTGGGAACCGCGGCCCTGTCCTCCGTCGCCGCCGCCCTGGAACCGCTTGCGCGGCTGGGCGTCGGCGGCCAGGTAGGGCTTGCGGGCGATCAGGTCAGCGATGGCGTCGGCGATCTCGTCCGCGTCGACCTCGCCGTCGTCCCCGACCTCGAAGCCGTCCAGGTCCAGGAAGGACAGTGCGTCCTTGGGGTCGGCGAGTTTGCCCGCGGCCGCCGCGCGCACCTCCGCACGCACGATCCTGCTGTTCGCCTTGGCCATCGCGGCCTGCTCGGCGGCCACCGCCGGGTCCGGGCCGTCGCCGTCCTTCTTGGCGGTGGCTTCGGCGAGCTGGCGTTCCACCTCCCGGCGCTTGTCGCGTTCGGCCTTCCACTTCGCCTTGGTGGCGTCCAGCGCCTTCTTGCCTGCGTCGCCGAGCTGGTCGGCGCCTTCCGGGTCGGCGTCGGTGTCGTCGGCGTCGCCCTGGCCGTCGTTGTCGTCGTGGGACGTTGCGTCCCCGTCGTCGCTGTCGGCGTCGCCCTGGTCGTTGCCCTGGTCGCCCTGGTCGCCGTTGCCGGGGGCGTCGTTGGTGCCGTCGCCGCCCATGACGGGCCAGACGATGCGGCCGGAGGGCAGCACCGCCAGCGCGGTCAGGCCGGTGTAGGGGTGGACGGGCAGGGCCTCGGTGGTGTCGTGCATCATCGGTCTCCCGTTGCGGGTGTTGCCGCCCTCGTTGCGGGGGCGGGCGGGTCCATCAGATAGCCGTGCTCGTACAGCAGCTCCAGGGCGTGCTGGCGGTCACGGGAATCGCGCATGATCGCCTCCGGTGTGAGCCGGGGACGGCGCGAAGTCGCGTAGCGCTGCCCGGGGGCGCGGGCGATGTCGCCCAGTCGCTGCCCGGCCAGACCGCGGCGGGTCGTGCCCTCGGTGGTGTAGCGGCGGCCAGCCCTACGGTCGCCGGGCGCGATCATGCCCCGCCTCGCGTTGACGACCTGGCCGATGTCGGCTCCGGCGCGGATCGCTGCGGCGTTGTGCACCCCGAAGGACCGGTTCTGCTGCTCGCGCGACATGGCGTTGAAGGCCTCGGCCGGGTCGGTGCCGGTCAGGTGCTGGCCGGGGCGGAGCGGCACCGTCTGGCACGCGCACCGGGGATGGCGGGCGAACCCCTCGGACCAGGCGTACTCGCGGCCCGCGAGGACCACGCACCGGCCGCACGCCCCGGACGAGACCACCCGCGTGTACGCCACCACCCGGGGCCGGGCGGCCGTGCCCACCTGCTCGGCGGCGCGTCCGGCGTCCAGGACCTGGGTGCGCACCAGGGTGTCCAGCTGCCAGCGCCCGGCGGCCAGGGCCCGGGTCGGGGTGTCGCCCTGGCGGATGCGGCCCAGGGTGGTGATCGCGGGCAGGGTGAGCAGGGTCGGCAGGTCGCGGCCGTCCGAGGCCACACCGGAGAACGCGTCCGCGTTGACGGCGGCCACCGCGGGGGCGGCCACGCCGAGGAGTTCGTCCAGGTACTCGGCCGACCCGAGTGCGGCGGTCAGCTGGAGCGTGGCCAGCAGTGTGGTCGCGTTGGGCAGCAGCCGCGTCCAGGACTCGCCGATGTTGTTCGGGTCGACCTGGCGCCACAGCCGGTCCGTGGCGCGTCCGGCCTGGGAGGCCAGGCGTTCCTGGTGGGCGCGTTGGGCCAGGGCGGCGGCTGGGGCGGTCACTCCTCCAGCTCCTCGCCGTCCGGCTCCTCGGCCGGGGCGGGCCCGGTCGGGGCGGCGGGGATGTCCGTGCGGGCCAGGGTGTCAGCGAACCCGCCGAGCGGGTCCATCGCCAGCTCCCGATCGCGCATGCCCATGACCCGGGACACCTCGGACGGCTCCAGGCCGTACTCCTCCAGGATCCACTCCAGCGGCATGCCGATCTGGCGAAGCTTCACCAGGCTGTCGACCTTCTGGGCCAGGCCCCGGAACTGGGGGTCCTTCCACACGATGCGCGCGGACAGGGCGGCGCGGGCGCGGGCGGGGTCGTTCTGGGCGGCGGCCACCAGCGAGAAGATGCGGCGGATGCCCGGGGTGAAGTAGGTGATGCGCTCCTGGGCCTTGGACACCAGCCCGGTCTCGGCGGCGGTCAGCGCCTCCGCGGACAGGTTGCTCACCTTGCCGATGAGGTAGTGCGGCGGGGTGCGGGTCTGGGCCGCGATGTGCTCGATAGCGCGCTCGATCACCGCGGAGAAGACGTCCAGGCGGGCGGCGGACCACTCGCCGATGGTCGCGGTTTCGTCGGGCACCCACAGGATCCGCTCCTTCATCAGCCCGTTCAGGTCCACCGGGCGTTCGCCGACGACCTCGCCTTCGGCGTTGAGGATCGGCAGCATGGGGGCTTCGGCGCCGGTGACGACCCGCTGCGGCAGCGACGCGAAGTCCAGCGCGTTCATCAGGTAGGACCAGATGAGGTTGATCGCGCCCTGCATGGCGATGACCCCGTCGATGTCCGACAGGGGCGCGTCGTCCAGCAGGGTCTGGTTGCGCAGCTCCACCAGCGGCACAGCACCCATGGGGTTGGTGATGGGCCAGGTGTCGTCACTGGCCGGGTGGCGGGGCTCCCACCCGCCGGTGGGGTCCACCGGTAGCCGCGGCTCGTTCTGCACAGCGAGCTGAGAGCCCTTGCGCTGGAACTTCCACACGCGGTCGCGGGTGTACAGGGTCGCGTACTCGAACCCAGCGTCCTGGTCGTCCCACAGCTTCAGTCCGGCGATGGGGCGGCGGGTGTCGGGCTTGTAGGACACGATGGCCTGTTCGGCGCGCTCCCAGGTGATGACGGGGGTTTCGGGGTCGTCGTCGTCCCCCCACACCAGCGCGAACGCACGGGACGCGGCCAGGCCGACCACGAACGCCTCCGAGGAATCGCGTTCGCATTCGTTGGTGCGCCACACCCGCCCCATCTCCGCGTCGGGGCGCAGCTGGTCGCCGTCCAATCGGATACCGAGGACGTCCATGCGCTCAGCCGGGGTGGACACGATGACGGGGCACCAGTTGTCGGAGAACCCCTGGAAGCGGTCGCCCATGTACTCGGCGAACTGCTCCGACGCGAAGAGCATCGGCTGCTCGCCCCGGAAGTGGGACATGCGGTTCTCGATGCGGGGCTGACGCAACCGGAGTTCGGAGGCGAGCCGCTGCATCGTCAGCAGCGCCTGCCTCGCGTCGTCGGTCATGAGCACGTCGAGTTCGACGGCCGTCTCGGTCACAGCTGCTCACCTCCTGGTCATGGATCCGGTGTAGATGTAGTTCTTCTTCTTGCGGGCCTTACCTGCGGCGATGGCGTCACCGGCCGCTTCGTGAGCGAGGATGCTGGTCACGCAGACGTCGATCTTTTGGTGCTCCGAGGCCTTGCGGAGCACGTACCGGTCACCCGGCCTCGCGGCCGCGCGGGCGTTCGCGACGTGGTCGGCGGTGATCTCGCACCCGTCGTGCCAAAAGTCGGAGTCCTTCTTCAGCACGTCGGTCTTCAGGCGCTCGCACGCGGCGTGCATCTGCACGATCCGGCGGGTCTGCCACCGGATGACCTTGCGTTCGCCGTACTTGTCGACCCAGGCATCCACCTCGGTCTCCCAGTACGGCGGGTCCGCATACAGCAGGACGACGTCGTAGCGGCGCATGATCTCGTCCAGGGCGGCGTCGACCTCCAGGCGCGGCACCTGCCCGTCCGGGTAGGTGGCCGGGTTCCAGATGGTCGGCAGCTTGTCCGGCCCATACGTCGGGGTGAACTGGTAGCCGGACAGGGTCTCCGCCCGAAACGCCGTCCAGTCGTCGATGTCGGACCCGTCGAAGCCGAGCACGATCCGTTCGCGGTACCGGAGCGGCCGCGGTTTGGCCCGCTTCGCCCAGGCCTCCCCGGCCAGCCACGCCCCGGTGCCGGACACGGACCGGTTCCCGAAGAACCTCTCCGCCTGGGAGGGGTCCTTCTCCAGGAGTTCAGCGGCCTCGGCCTCGATGGCGTCCAGGTCCACATGGTCAGACCCGGCGTACACGTACCGGTGGATCCGGCGGCGTTCCCGCTTGTTGGCGTAGCTCAAGCCCTTCGGGGCTTGCGGGTGGTAGCGGAAGATGTCGCGTTGCCGGGACTCGGCGGTGCGCCTGGCCGTGGAGTCCTCGGACGGGTCCCACGCGTTTGTGGTCTCCAGTGCCCGACCCGACATGCCGGCGAGGCCGCGGCGCTGGGCTTCGGCGACGCCGATCATCTTGTTCGGGACCGTGTACGTGCCGGTCTCGTCCTGGAGGGCGAACACGATCGGGTTGCCGAGACGGCTCCGTGCGGAGCTGGTGACGACGTCGGCGCGGCCTCCACCGTCGCCGGTCAGGATGCGGGTGAACTCCTCGCCCACGGTCAGTAGGTCCGCCAGCGGTCCGCCCCGCACCATCGCTTTCAGGTGCCCGTACACGTTCGTTTCGACCTGGTCCGAGGAGGACCCGAGCATCTGCACGAGCGGGTCGTGCCAGGGCATGCCCATGGGTTCGCCCGGCTGGTAGGGGTACCACCATCCGCACTCGCACCCGTGGTCGGAGCACCGGTAGCGTTCGCCGCCCTTAGCCCACCCGGCGAAAACGGCCGGGCCCACCATCTCGTTCAGGGTCATCCCAGCCGACCACGGGCCCTTGCCGGTCTTCTGCGGGGCCACGATCTGGCTGCGGCGGTAGTGGAACGCGGTGGACCGCTGCCCCCAGGTCGCGCCCGGCTTGACCCGGTAGTGGTTGACGGTGCACCACAGCTGCCACGGGTACAGCTCCATGGGCTCACCGGCCCGGAACCCGCCCGGCACCGGCAGGTGGGACTCCATCCAGTCCGGCACGACCCACAGGGTGGGGAAGTCGACAACGAAAGCGTCCGCGGCGGTCCGGCTAGGCCCCTTCGCCATGGGGCACGACCTTCAGCCGGTCCCGCGCGGACTTGCGGCGCGGCGCGGGCTTCTTCGGCTGCTCCACGGTCTCCTCGGCGGGGGTCTCCTGCTCGACGGGGCCGATCCGCCACCGCAGCCGGAGCAGGCCGGGGCCGGTCAGACCGAGCGACTCCATGTACTGCTTGGTGAGCTTGGCGGCGTCCGCGCGCGGCTGGGGCATCTCGGCCTCGGCCAGGGTCCGGACGAACAGGGCCACCTCGATGTCGAGACCGAGGCGCTCCCACATCACCGCCTGGGGGCGGGCCCACACCTCACGCCACAGGTCCCACTCGCGTGGTTCGACGTCGACCAGCGGCCAGTCCGGCACGGGGCCGGTGCGGCCCGCGGCGGGGAGTGTGGACCATCCGGACTTGTCTTCCTTGCGGTTGCGCCGGAGCGCGGCCGGGTCCGGCGGCGGCCCAGGGTTGGCGCGGGCTCCTCCACTCGGCATGCTGTCACCCCCTGTCACCGCGTTGCGCGGCATCCGATGCCCGTCACCGTGCGTGAGGGCGGGGACCTTTTGAACTTGACCGACTTCTCGGCGCCCTCCCCGGCGCCCCGGAGCACCCACCCCCCCAGGGGGTCACCCCCCGGGGGTTTCACTCTCTGTCGTTCCACCCGCCCGGTTGTTCGCGTGCGGTGATGCGCGCGTGGCACCTTTTGGTGAGTGCGAGCAAGTTGTCTGGGTCGTGGCCGCGCGGTCCGAGCGGTCCGAGCCCGTCCTTGTGGTGCACTTCGGTGGCGCGTGGTCGCATGACCCACGGCTGCTGGCTGTGTTCGACGCACTCACACCACGGGTTCGCGCGAAGGTAGGCACGTTGCGTGCGGTACCAGCGGGCGTCGTATCCGGCCTGTGCTGAGGTGCGGCGGGCCCGCTTGCGCTTGGCCTGGCAGGAGGGGCAGGGGCCGGAGGGGGTGAGGGTGGGGCACCCGGGGGTGGGGCACACCTGGAGTGCTCGGCGTTTGGGCATGGGGGTGGGGGCCTCCTGACGCGCAAACAGGGCGCACGGTTCACGTGGTGGCCTGTGCTGGCCACATGGGCGTGTGTGGTGCGCGGGGTGGGGTGTACTGGCGGCGTCTATCCCCTGTGGCGTGGAGGTGCCCCGTGCGGCGTGGTCTGGTGTGTGTGGTGTCCGTGGTGGCCCTGGCCGTGGCCGGGTGCGGCAGCCAGGAGGAGACGGCGCCCGAGGCGGACGCTCCCGCCTATGAGGTGCTCGCGCAGGAAGGCCGGATGACGGAGGTGCTGTCCGAGGGCGTGGACGCGGCCGGGGCGGAAGCCATCATCGACCAGGTCATCGCGGAGGAGTCGGACGGCTGGGAAGGCGAGCACAACGTCCAGGTCGTCGCCGAGGCGGACGCGGGGACGGTGGTGTGCCGGGCCCGGTGGGTGGAGGACGAGCAGTCGTCCCAGGCGCTCACGGGCGGGTCGGTCGTGCCGGAGGACGGCGAGGACTGGCCTGCGGTGGACCTGGAGTGCTTCGAGTAGCGCGCGCCCGGGTCAGTCGTCGTGGAGGCTGGCGAGGTTGATCCAGGTCTGGGCGAGGTCATCGAACTGGCCCATCTTGGCCAGGTCGGTCTCGGCTTCGGCCCAGCGCAGGAGGCGGGCGGCGGAGGCCATGCACTCGTCACGGGTGGGTGCGGTCTCGGCGGTCTGGGGCTCGGCCACGGCGTCCTCCTGGGTGTTGGGGTGCCCCGTTCTGGCCCGCGCGTCTACCCCCCAGCGAAGCGCGGACCAGAACGGGACGTGGGGAAGCCCAGCAGCGGGAAGGGGCGCCGCTGGGCTGGTCTTCAGGCCCGGTGAGGTGGACCGACGATGTCGAAGGTCTCCCGCGTGAGGTCGGCGGGGGCCCGCTTGGCGTCGACGCGGCGCAACTCCTCCTCGATGCGGGCTTTGCCTTCGTGGTCGTCGGGGAGGGCCACGTATTCGGGGGTGCGGACGACAACGGGGCTGATCAGTCCCGGCGGGAGGCTGGGCGGAAGGCCGGGGAGGCGCGCAACAGCAAGGATGCACACCTCCAATTCGTCCTTCGTTACCTGCTGAATCTGGTCCGCCAGAGAACTGGCGTCGATGGAGGTCCGGCCGAGCACGAGCACGATGCGGGCGTCCTGGTCGGGCTTGCGGGTCGGCATGACCCACCGGGCGGGGTCCACGCCGGGCAGGTCGACGTCGAACCCGAACGCGAGAATCGGCGGGAAGCCGTCGTGCGTCTCGAAGTCGTGCTGGAGCTGGTCGGGTGTGAGCCCGTCGAGGACGAGGATGTGCTGGTCCTCGGTGACGTCGCCGACCGTGCGGGTGCCGACGTGCAGGGTACGCAGGCGTGCCATGGGTTCCTCCAGGAGGGCATGAGGGGGTGGAAGTGCCCCGGCCGACCGTCACCCTCATGTCGGTCGGCCGGGGCTGGCCCTGCCCCGTGTCAGCGCGACCCCCCAGCAGCGCGGACGTTAGGGGCGGGCGGTGCCCTCGCGGGTCCAGGCGGCGTGTGCGGGCTGGAGCGGCAGAGGGCACGTGGGGCGCCCGGCGGCTGAGCGTGGACCGCCGGGCGGGTCTGAACATGACGAAGGCCCCGCACCTGTTGGTGTCGGGGCCTGGCGTCTTCGGAAAGCTCTCGCCATCCTGCACCGAAGGATTCCAGGTTTGTCAAGTCCGCGCAAGTCGGGCGGCCACCCGGGCGGCGCGTCGCCTCGCCTTCTGCTCGACCTCGGTCGTGGTCGTGTGGTCCCGGGACACGGCGCAGCGAACCTGCCCGTCGATCGGCAGGCCCGGGGCGACCACGGCACGCAGGGCCCCACCGCACACGCGCGGGGTCTCGCCGTCCAGAGTGGTCATGCGGCAGGCGTCGGGGAGCGGCACGTACCGGATGGGCCGGTCGACGGCACGGGTCGCCTGCTCGACGGCCGAGATGATCTCGTCCACCAGGTCGGCGCCCCACGGTGCGGCGCGGAGCTGGGTGACGACGGGGGCGAGCCAGGCCGCCATAGCGGCGGTGGTGTCGTTGGGCAGGTGGGCGATGCGGGCGGCCCGGCAGGTGCGGTGCGTGCAGGTGCGGCAGGCGGGCCCGGCGATGGGTCGGGCAGCGGCGTGGACGAGACGCACCCAGGTGGACAGGGTGGACCGCAGCACGGCGGCGGCCTCGCTGGCGCGGAGGTCGATGGGCATGGGGGCCTCGCTGGCCTTGGTGGGCTTGCCGCCGGACTGGCCGGTGCCGAGGGTGACCTGCTTCGCGGTGGCGGTCACCAGGTCGCTGGCGAGCCAGTCGGCGACCTGTCCGAGTGCCTTCACGGCGCGGGCGGCGCACGTGGTGCAGCAGGGGGCGTTGTCGCCGCTGGGGCGTCCGCAGAGGTTGCACGGGTGGTGGCGGTTGGTCATCGGTCCCCCGGGTCGGTGATGGTGGTCGGCGGGTGGGGCCCGGGTTCCGTCAGCGCTCGTGACGGAACCCGAGCAGGGCGGGTCAGCCTTCGCGGTACATGACGGGCCCCCTGGTGGTCCACGCCCGGGCGTACTCGTCCTCGTGCTTGCCGCGGTGGCCCTTGGCGCGCAGGCAGGTGGCGGTGGCGGGGATGCTGATCCCCGGGGTGGCCTCGGTGGTGTGGCCGCACGCGCCGGTGCGCTCGCGTTCGGCGTCGAGCTGGCCTCGGCGGATGCTGGCGACTGTGGCGGTCAGGCCAGCGAGGGACTGGAGGAGAGGGTCGGTGCTCATCGGGTGGTGCTCCTGTCGGTGGGCCCGGGGCCGGGCGGTCCGGCCCCGGGGATGGGGGCGATCAGACGGCAGAGAACAGGTCCGGCTGCTCCCAGCCGGGCATGACGGGTGCGACCGGGTCCGGAGGCGGTGGGGCGGGCGCGCGGCGGGGCTCCGGTGCAGCCGGTGCGGGCACTGCCGGGCAGACACACTCGCATTCCCGGGGCGGCGTCCACACCCGGCAGTGGGAACCGGGCGCCCAGTACAGGTCCGAACCGTGCGAGTCCAAGATCCAGGTCTCTTCCAGGCGCGGCCACGAGACGCCCATGCAGGTCCCGTGGTAGCCCGCCCGGCACTGGTCACACGCCGGGGTGGCCAGGTGCAGGCATTCAGCCTGGCCGATGCGGCGGGGCTGCATGAGGCGTCGCCCGTGCTGCGGCCTCCAGGCGGTCTGTCTGATCCACGCGGCCTGGTCGTCGGTCAACGGTGGCGGAGCGCTCACTGCCCGCTCCTCTCGGTGGTGGGGTGGGCGTCGGCGTCGAGCTGGCGGGCGGCGCGGCCGGGGTTCGTGGCGGCGGCCAGCTGCTCATTCAGCTCGCGGATGATCTGGTCGTCCCGGGCGCTCTCCTCCTCCAGCTCCGCGATGCGCCGGTCCCGCGCGGCCAGGGCCGGGGCGACGTCGTCCATGACCGCGTCGGTGCGGTGCTGGCCGGGGGTGCCGCCGAGGGCGCTGTTCCACTCTCCGCACGAGCAGGAGCGGTGCCCGGCAAGGTCGACGTCGTCGGGGTCGGTCTCGTGGTCGGCGAGTGCCTGGGCGATCCGGTCGCGGAGGCTGGCGTGGTCCTCGGCGGCCGCCACCTCTTCGCCGTCCTCGGTGCCCAGGAGCGACCCGGCCAGCGCTTCGGCGTGCTCCTCATCGAGGGCCAGGGCGACGGGCTGCCCGGGGTCCGTCGTGCACAGGACCCAGGTCGTGCCGTCCTCGTCCCGGGTGACGATCCGGTCCCAGCGGGCGGCCACGGGGTCAGCGTGCTGCTGGTAGGCGCGGATGCCGAGGGAGAGGGCGGCCAGGAGCGCGCCGATCTGGCGTCCGGTCAGCGGGTGGTCGCCGTAGTGGGCGGCGACGGCGTTGAGGTGGTCGCCGGTGGCGCACAGGGCGGCCTCCAGTCCGACGTGGTCCAGGCCGTGCTGGGCGTCGGCGGCGGCGGTGGCCGTGGTGGTGATCTGCTCAGTCATCGGGGTCGGTCTCCTGTCGGGTGAGGGCGGCGCGGGCGGCCTGGGCGTGGCGGTGGACGGCGTCCGGGGCGGCGGGGCGGCCGGTGGAGGGCATCCACGGCGTGGTGGCCTGGGTGGCGATGGGGCGCCAGCCGCGCGCCCAGAGGGCCTGGACGACGGCGGCGGCCTCGATGTCGGCGTCGGCACGGTCCGAGCGGGGGGTCTGGTCCCGTTGGGCGATGTACCAGGCGACGGCGTCGATGGCCTCGGCGCGGGCGGCGCTGGTCGTGGACGGGCTCATGCGGCGTCCTCCTGTGCGTGGTCGGGGTGGCAGCGGGGGCAGGGGCCAAGGTCGTCGTGAGCGCCGGTGGCGGGGTTGAACCGGATGATGTGGCGGCGGTGCTGGTGGCACTCGCGGGCTCCGCAGTGGTCCGGCATGTCCGGCTCGGGGTCGGCGGTCATGGCGTCGGCGATGACGTCGGCCAGATCGGCGGGGTCCGGCGCGGGGACGTCAGCGACGGGGGCCGGTTCGGGGGCGTTCGGGGCCTCGCAGGCGCGGCAGCGGGTCAGGGCGCCGGTGGTGTCAGGGGTGAGGGTGACGTCGGGGTGCACGCGGCAGGTGCGGGGCGGCTTCCACCCGGGGGTGAACGGCTCGGGGTCCGGGGCCGGGGCGGCGTCCCGTTCGCGGCGGGGGCGGGGCGCGGCGGGCTTCGCAGGGGCGGGCAGGCCGCCGGGGGTGCGGGTCCGGGCCACCCACACCGGCAGGGCCTCGCGGAGGTAGTCCGGGGTGCACCGGCGGGACAGGATCGCGTAGAGCGACATGGTGGTGTCGTGGTCGGCGCGCAGCCACTCCACCAGCTCCGTGCCGCTGACGGCCGGGTCGCCGAGGGCCTTGACGGCGTCCAGGGCGGCGGGCAGGTGCTCCAGGACGAGACGGCGGTGCTGCCACGGCTCCAGGCCCAGCCCGGTGTCCTCCGCGATCTGGGTGACGACCGTGCGGGCGAACAGAGTGCCCTGCTCCGGCGTCGGGCGCTCGGTGGGGGCGATGCCCCACCCGTCGTCGGAGTTGTCCACAGGGTTATCCACAGGGGGCTCGCTCGCGCGCGGCTGCGCGCCCTCCTCCCCCTTCCCCTTCTTCTTAGTACTGGTGTTCTTGGTGTTGGTGTTCTTAGGTGTGCGATCAGCCTCCGTAGGCTCACCCACCGTTGGATCAGCCAAGTTAGGGAAATCGCATTTAGGCTCTGACCTCAGCATTTGCAGCGGAACGAGGTCGTTGCCGTCGAGGTCCTGGGCGAGGTCGGCAACCCGGGCGTCGAGGCTCGTCGGGTCGTCGGTGATGACCCAGTGGGCTCCGCCCAGGTGCCCCAACTCGTTGCGGACGCGGTACCGGCGGAGGTACCCGGCCTTCTCCAGCTCCTTCAGGCCGGACCGGACAGCGGAGATGCCGTCCGGGCTCTTCTCGGCCAGCTGCGTCTCGGTGACGCCCCACCCTTCGCGGTGCGAGGCGATGAGGGCCAGGAGGCCGCGCGCCTTGTACGACAGGCGCTCGTCTCGGATCGCGGCGTTGGCCACGATGGTGAAGCGGTCGCCGCCGAAGCTGCCCCGGTTGATGCTGGCGTAGCTCACGGCGTCCTCCTCCACTGCATGCGGTGCTCATCTCTGGTCGTGCTGGGGGTGGCCGCCCCATGCCCCTCGCGATGGGGCGGCCGGGGGTGGGTCAGGAGTAGTCGTCGAAGTCGGGTTCGGTTGGCTCCGGCATGTCGACGTCGTTGGGCGGGTCGCAGGCCAGGCACGCCATCCCGGTGCGGGCGCACTCGACGCAGTGGCCCTGCTCGGCGGCGATCCGGACCACGGCCTTCTCCCACGCGGCCAGGTACTTCTCGGTGCCGAGCACGATGTAGATGTCGCTGCCGTCGTCCATCGCGCCCAGGCCAACTTCGAGGTGCTGGGCGGCCCAGGCCCGGATACCCGCGAAGCAGTCGGCCTCCAGACGGTGGCGGGTGCCGTGGGTGATGCAGTGCCGGTAGGGGGTCGTGGCGAAGGAGGTAGAGGGGCGGAAAGAAGTCGTCCGGTCCTCAGCGATGTCGAGGTGGGCGGCCAGGCGGCCGAGGGCGAATCCGGCGTTGTCGATCCGGTCCGGCCCGACGCCGAGGCGTCCGCGAACGTAGGCGATCAGGCGCTGCTCGGGGGTCATGAAGTGCTCTCCGATCCTTGGAATGCATCCCTTGAATGCATCATGAGATTACGCCTACGTCTGGCCGGAATGCAACCTGATGATGCATACTCGGATGCATGCCTATGCCTCCCTTGACCCCAGAGCAGGCCGCGGCCCTGGACGCCCTGGACGCGGCCACCGCCCGGTTCCGTGAGACCGAGGCGGCGCACGAGAAGTCCCGGCAGGACGTGCACCAGCACCTGATCGCGGCCCTCTCCACCGGCGTCGGACCCTCCCAGGCGGCGCGGCACTCGCCGTACCAGCGCAACCACGTCGAGAAGATCCGGGACTCGGCGGGTATCGCGAAGCGGCGCTGAGTGGTGCCCGCCGCGACCGGGGCAACCCCAGCAGCCGCGGCGGGACGTGAGCAGCGACCCATCAGAACGGCGCATCCCCGGGCCGGTCGGTGCCAGCGCGGGCGGACGGGTCGAACAGCGTGCCCGCCGTCTCCCGCTGCTCGCGCAACATGTCGAGGATCGTCTGCAACGCCTCCTGGTCCTCCGTGCGCGCGGCGATCTCCAGCGACGACAGACGCACCTCCACCGACCGGGCGATGAAGTCCATGTCGTCGTTCGTGACGACTTCCTCGGTGCGCTTGGCATGGGACACCTCCACCACGGCCAGCCAGGTGCCGGTAGGGCGGGCGAACATGTCGGCGGCGTGCGGCTCCAGGGCCTCGCGGATGCGCCGGTTGGGCTTGCCGCCCTTGACCTTGACCTCGGCACTCATCGGGACGCTCCTGCCTGCTTCGGGGTGGGGATCCACTGGACGTACACGACGTGCTCGCCGTCGCCGTTGGTGAAGAACTTCGGGTGGTAGTAGCCGCCGGTCCGGGCCTCCCAGGCCGGGGAGCCGCCCCGGCGGATCCGAGATGCGGCATCGCGGGCAGCCTCCCGGTGCGCGTACTCGCCCACCAGACGCCAGCGGCGTGGACGCGCACGGGCGGCAGCGGCGACGTCGGCGTGGCGATGCAGCTTTCCGTGGTCGGCGGGCAGCTTGTCCAGCCAGGCCGGGGCGCTCACTGCCCCACCACCAGCGGCGCGCCGAGCCCGGCCGACCGGAGCAGTACGACGGCGGTGGACAGGTGCATCCGCACCGGCGCCTCCTGCACCACATCGGGCACGTCCATCCCGGCCGCTACCACCCGGGCCAGCGCCTGCACGTCCAGGTGCGCCCACCAGGACGCGACCCGGGCGGGACCGTAGTCCTCGCGGGGAGTGACCAGCACGCCCAGGGCGGCCCCGGCGAGGTCGGCAGCGTCCTGGACCTCGTCCAGCCAGTCGCCGATCAGCCCGTCGCCGGAGCGCTCGGCGGTAGCGGAACCGGGGCAGCGCCACAACACGCGGCCGGTCCCGCGAATGCCGACCATGGTGGCCTCGGCGTCCGGCCAGCCGTGAGTGATCAGGTACTGGGTGACGGCGTCTTCGGGGATCATCGGCGGGCCCTTCCGGTCAAGGCCCTGCGCGCGGCGGCCAGCTCCTCCAGGGCGGTGTCGATCTGGTGAAGGGCGGCCAAGTGGTGCACCTCGGCCTCGGACCCGCGGTCCGGGTCGTAGCGGACGTCCGCCCAGGCGTTGACGGCGCGCAGAGCACCGAGGCCGTGGTGGACTCCGGTCCAGGCGTGGCGGCGGGCAGCGGCCTCGCCCGGCAGGCGCCGGGGCAGGATCTGCACGCCCTCCTCGATGAGGGGTGTGGGGCCGGCATGGGCGAACTGGGCGGGGGTCGCGTCGTCGGCAGCGCGGCGGGGCGGCAGGCCGAGCGCGGTCATGAGGGTGCGGAACATGGTCAGGCCTCCATGCGGGCGAGGGCTTCGTCCAGGGCGCGACCGCGCAGACCCTGGGAACGGAGGTAGTCGACAGCGGCATCGCGGCGGCGGCGGTCGGCAGCAGCGCGGGAGGCCACCACCTCGCGGGACGTCGGCGCGGACGCGGGGACGAGGGTCGGCTGTTCCTCCGCGAGCGGAGGCAGGGGCGGGGGCCCGTCGGCGAGACCGAGGATCTCCAGGACTTCCCGGGCGGCGCGCGGGTCGGCCAGGTGCCGGGCCACCAGGGCGCGGGCGCGGGTCTCCTCGCTGAGGGAGATCGGCGGCACCGGCCGGTAGTCGGTGCGGGGTGAGTGGTCGCGGCTGGCCATCAGCGCTCGCCTGCCTCGGGCCGGTAGTGGGCGCCCCGCGGGGTGACCAGGTCGCGCAGCAGGACCTCGGTCGGGTCGGCAGCGCGGGCCAGAGCCAGGTGGCCCTCGGCGGTCCGGCGGCGGCGGCGCTCGGCGAGCAGGACGGGCAGCATCGCGGCGGCGCCCGTGATGAGGCCGACGAGGGTGAAGACGAGGATCACGGGGTGCCTCCGTCGAGGGTGAGCTGGGCGTCCGCGGCGAGCAGGGACCGAAGCTTCGCCACGCCCTTCGGGGTGACCCGCACCTGGGCCGAGAGCATCGGCTCCTCGGTGTGCGGGTGGGTGTACGTGGTGGTGCGGCGCACGAGGCGCCCGGCGTCCACCTGGGACTGGTAGGGCTGGCCGGTCCGGTCGATCCAGTTGAGCCCGCGCAGGTGGGCGAACAGGCGGCGCTGGCCGACGGTGATCCCGGGGGTCCGGCTGAGAATCTGAGCGGCCTGCCGAACCGAGTAGTCACCCGAGGCGTCCGCCAGGTCTCCCCATGCCTCGGCGGCCGGGGCGAGCGCAGCCGCGCGCTGCTCGGCGACGTCGGCGCGGTCGGCCTCGGCGATGACCATCTCGGCCAGGGCTCGGCGGTCCAGCTCGCGGGGCGCCACCTCGTACCGGCCGGTGCGGTGAATGGTGGGCAGTACCTCGCGGGTGACCCACCGCTTGAAGGCGCGCGCCTGAGGGATCTTGCTACCGAGGATCGCGGAGTACAGGCCGGACTCGGTGATGACGGTCATGGGCTGGTCCCCGCCGAGGGTACGCACTGAACGCGTACCCCTTTCGTCGTCGTCCAGGCGGCGGGTCAGGTCCGAGGCCATCCGGTATCCGAGGACGGCGGCCACGTCGGCGGCGACGAACCAGGGGCCATCGTCAGCTTGGAGCGAGCGAACGGTCTGGCCGGTGTCGGGGAAGGTGAAGGGCTGTAGGGACATGGGATCTCCCCTCTGGGGTGGGCCGCCCCCGGCGGGGCAGGGGCGGCCGGGGTGGTGGATCAGGTGTCGGTGGCCTCGGTGAACCGGCCGGGGCGCTCGCGGGCGGCGGGCTCCAGGTCCCGGGAGTGCTTCTCCAACAGGTCGGCCTGGTCGCGGGTCAACTCCTCCAGAGCGGCCAGGCGACCACCCAGGGAGTGAGTCCGGCACGGCTCCGACTCGACCGGCAGACCACAGATCCCGCCCGGCCCGGTGCTGCTGGCAGCGGCGCACACATCGATACCGGTGTCGGGGTCATACACGGCCGGGCCGAGGTCGTACTCGGCGCGGGTGAGGCGGGCGCGGGCGTCCTCCAGCTCGCGCTCCAGTCGGGCGACACGGTCGGCCGAGGCGGGTGCGTCGTCGGCCCAGGTGTACGGCAGTTCGTCAGGCACGGGGGTCCTCCAGGGGGCGGTCGCCGTACACATCGGCGAGCAGGTCAGCAGTGGGTTTCGCGAGGTACGCGGACACGGCGCGTTCGGCGAGCAGGTCGGCCTCGGCCGTGTCGAGCCGGGTAGTCAGGGCCTCCACCGAGCGGCACAGGCGGCGGACCGTGCGGCGGCGGTGCTCGCGTCCGGCGATGACGCCCAGGCCGAACGCGGCCAGCAGCCCGATCACGGTCGCGATGGCGGTGACCACCTCGAAGTCGCTCGCGGCCGGGGCGGCTTCGGGGCCGATGTGCAGGACGGGGGTGTAGAAGAACCCGGCCCAGATGAGGGCGGCAGCCGCGGCGCCGACCCAGAGGCCCAGGCGTATCCCGCCCCACGCGCCGACCGTGTCGAACACGTCGCGGATCATCTGCTGCCTCCGGCGGTGAGGGCGTCGGCGAGCTGGCGGCGCAGGAGTGCGTTCTGGGCACGCTCGGCGTTGACGGTCGCGGTCAGGGTCCCGACCCGGTTAGCGGCGTCGGTGGTGACCTCGGTGAGGGCGTCCAGCTCGCGGATGAGCCGGTCCATCTCGGCGGTCAGGGCGGGCAGGGCGGCGCGGAGAGCGCGGGTCGCCTCGCGGGTGTGCGGGTCGCACGGGGTGGCGGTGCCGCACAGGACCTCGGCAGCCGCGCGGACAGCGGGGGCGGGGAGGGCAGAAGGGGTAGGCTTGGGCACGAGAGGTTGACCTTTCTTCAGGCCCCCACGGCTGTCTTGGCGGATGACGTGGGGGCTTCGTCGTGTCTGGGGTGGGGTCAGGCGGCGTCGCGCTTACCCCAGCGGGCGGCGTGCCCGGCACGGGAAGCCCGCTGGTAGTGCGCTTTGCGTGCGGACTCGGCGGCCAGGCGGCGCTGGTCGGGGTCCATGAGCCCGTCCGGGTCGACCTGGCGGAGCCACTTCTCCTCCAGGGCGGCGCGCGCCTTCGCGGTCCTCTTGGACCGGTCCGGGGTCTTCGCCCAGGACTCGTGCGCGGCCAGGCGGGCGTTCGCGGAGCGGCGTTGCGGGTCGGGGTGAGCCATCAGGCCGCGGCCTCCTCAACGTCGAACAACTCCTCGAACCGGGCGCCGAGGAACAGCAAGCTGCGGGCCACGAACACGCTCGACGGTTGGACCTCTCCGGCGCACAGGCGACCGATGGTGGAGGCGTGCACCCCCAGTTCCTCGGCCTGGGCGGTGGCGGTGGTGCATCCGCGGGCGCTCATCATGCGGCGCCAGGCGGTGACGCGAAGGGTGATCCGAGGATCGTTCTTGCCTTGCATGCACGCAAGATTAGGTGTCCGATTGCTCCCGCGCAAGCCGGAAAAGGCGCTGCCAGGCCGGTGGTAGCTACATGTTGCGCGCGTGCAACCGCACACCTGTACGCAAGAACCCCGGTCTAGTAAGGGTTTTGTTGCCTAGATGAAAGACTTAGGGGGTGCTAATTTTGCATGCATGCAAGCCAAGACTTCCCCAGCCCAGTGGCACCCGAAGCGCTTCCGCGACGCCCTGAAGCAACTCCGCGAGCACCTGAAGGTCAAGCAAGTGACGTTCGCCAGGTGGGCCGACGTCGGCGAACCCCAGGTAAGCCGGTGGAGCGCCGGAAAATCGCGGCCCGGCTACGACTCCCTACGGCGCATGCTGATGGAGGCGATCGCCCAGCGCCCCGACGACGAAGTCGTGCACCGCCTGGCGGCCGCCGTCAGCGACGCAGCGGGCTACCCGCAGATGCCACTCGCGCCGGAGTACGAGACCGAAGAGTCGGCCAGCCCGTACAGCGATCAGGCGTGGAAGATCGTGACCTCACTGGAGGCCAAGGCCAAGAAGGCCGGGCTGCCTCCAGAGCTGGAGCGCGCCCTCATCGAGCAGGCCATGGAGAACGCGGAACGTCAGGCCGAAATGATGTTCGACGCGGGGCTACGGCGCTACGAGCAGGGCGAGGCCGGGGAGTAGGCGCACCATCATGACCGAATGCGGCCATTTTTTATGTAAACCAATTACTCTACGTATCTTTACCTTTCGGAAAACTGAAGTGCTGCATAACCTCTAGCAAAGCCAGAACCGGACATTTAGCATGATCATCCCCGCTTCCACCACGGGACCCAAGCAGCACAGGGAGGGGATACACCCATGCCGCTGCACCCCCACATCCAGGCACAACGCAGTGCCACCATCTACGACCTTCGCCCCCGGTTCAGTGTCACCCTCGACACCCTGCCCCCCGACAAGGCCCTCATCTGCCGAGAGATCGCCCCCGGGCACTGGCTGGCCGTCGTCCGAGACGGAGCCGAGTACGGCGAGATCGCCATGGCCTACGCCTTCGCCGAAGAGATCCCGCCGTGGATCAGCCCGCGGATCTACGGCATCCTCGGCATCGTCAACCCCGCCGTGGACCTGGCCGCCTACCACCGGACCCGCTGGTGGGGCCTGGACTGGCCCATCAGCCCCACGGCCGTGCACCTGCTGGAGGAGGCCGGGGCCGGGCTGGTCACCCGCTGGAACCACTCCTGGCTGGCGACGGCGGCAGCCTGACACGTCAGCACACAACAGCGCCCCCGCACCGAGGGAAACGGTACGGGGGCGCCGTGCTGTGCGGGGGTCAGAACCGGTCGCCGGGGGAGAACTCCGCGTGGGCGGCCTGGGCGCGCTGGTCGGCCGCGTACCCGGCGTACAGCTGGACCATCTGCATGGAGGACCACCCGGCGATACGCATCAGGTCCGACTCGGTACCACCCGAGGACATCCACAGGTGCGCGAACGTCCTGCGGAACCGGTGCGGATGGACACCGGTCTCCAACCCGGCCTGCTCCGCCCGGCGGTCCAGAGCCCGCTGGACGCCCTTCACGCCCAGGGCGCCGCGGATACCCAGCAGCAGCGCGCCGTCGCCAGCCTGGGGGCGTTGTGCGCGCGCACGCAGGTACCGGTCCATGTCCCGGGCGGCCGCCTTGCCGATGGGCACCATGATGACCTTGCCGCCCTTGAGGCGGATGCGCAGCAACTTCCTCGCCAGGAACACGTCGTTGTGGCCTGGGTTGTCGACCTCGGCGTGCTCCGGTGCTGGGTCGTAGCGCAGCCCGCACAGGCCGGACACGCGCATGCCGGTGTCGAGCAGCAGCCGGATGATGAGCCGGTCGCGCCGCTCCATGAAGTCACGCGACCGTTCCGGGCAGGTCGCCAGCAGGGCACGAATGTGCTCGTCCTCCAGCTGCGGACGCGGGACCGCGGCAACTTTCGGCCGGGGCACCTTCGCCATGGGGTTGCCCTTGCCGCTCAGCTCGCCTTCCTCCTCCAGCCAGGTGAAGAGCGGCCCCAAGTTGCGCCAGTGGAACGCGGCGTTGCCGGGGCTGGTGGTCTCCCGCGCGTGCGCGAGGAACATCTCCAGGTGCTTACGGAGGATCTTCTTCGGGGCGGTGGGGAGGTCGTTCTCCTCCAGGAAGCACCCGAGCCTGCCCATGGTGAAGAAGTAGTTCCGCTTGGTGCCGCTCGCTCGTCCGGCGGCGTCCAGGGAGTACTCCCAGGAGGGGCGCAGGCGCCACAGGACGCAGTCCGGGGAGGGGGAGGGGTAGCGGTGGCCGGGGCCTGCCATGGGGGTCTCCGAGGGGTGTGTGAGGGTGTGTTTCCTGGGGGCATGATCGCACCCCCAGATGCCGCTGTGCGACGCTCCTGTTTCGGGCAGCGCCGGAGAATCCCCAGGTCAGGATCACATTTCGGCCACGAAGTTGGCGGGGGGCTGGTCGTACTACCCGTTGTCGTACCCCCAGGTTAAATCCTCATCACCTACGGGACAAGGGATAACGGCCCCGGGGCGAGGTGGGCGTGGAAGTGGTCGGCGCCCTCGCACCAGTGCACGCGCGGGGCCCGGGTGAGGAACGCCGCGGTGATCATGCGCGCACGGTTGTGCACGAACACCGGCAGGGTCGGGCCGGGGCGCTCGACCGCGGCGGCCAGGGCGGGATGGTCGTGGACGCGGAGGTCCTGTGTGAACAGGACGATGGCGGCGGGCGCCAAGCGGCACTCCTTCGCTGGACGTATTCGTGTGGACACTCCAGAACCTTCGGGGAAAAGCCGGTGCTCAGGCCGCTGACCGGGTAGGAAGGGCGCATGAGCACACGGCTTCCTCCTGCGCCCGACGCGCGGGTCCGCCCCAGGGTCGGGGTGTCCAGCTGTCTGCTCGGCGCTCCGGTCCGCTACAACGGCGGGCACTCACGTTCGCGCTTCCTCACCGACGAGCTCGACCGCCACGTGGACTGGCTGCCGGTCTGCCCGGAGGCGGAGATCGGCCTGGGCGTCCCGCGCCCCACCCTGCGCCTGCAACGCCGGGAGGGGCTGGACCGGGTGGTCTCCAGCGCGGACGGCGCCGACCGCACCGAGGAACTGGCCGAGGTCGCCGACCACCACCTGGCCCAGCTGCGCCGTCTGGACGGGTACGTGCTCAAGAACAAGTCGCCCAGCTGCGGCCTGTTCGCCCTGCCCGTGTTCGACCGGGGCGGCGGCCGGGTGGACGGCAGGGGCCGGGGCGCCTTCGCCCAGCGGCTCACCGATCTGCTCCCCTCCCTTCCCGTGGAGGAGCAGGGCCGCCTGATGGACCCCGTGCTGCGCGAGCTGTTCGCCCAGCGCGTCTTCGCGCACGCGCGGCTGCGTCACCTGTGGGAGTCCGACTGGCGTCCGCGCGACCTGGTGGCCTTCCACACCCGCCAGAAGCTCCAGCTGATGTCGCACTCCCCGGAGGGCTACCGGGAGACGGGCAGGATCGTGGCGCGTGCCGGCACCGACGCCCCCGAGGAGATCCGGGCGGTCTACACCGAGGCCTTCCACCGGGCGATGGCCGTGCGGCCGAGCCGGGGCAAGCACGTCAACGCCCTCCAGCACGCCTTCGGGATGCTGAGCCCGCTGCTGGACGACGCCCGCAGGCACGACCTGCTGGGGGCGATCGAGGACTACCGGCACGAACAGGTGCCGCTGAGCGTCCCGGTGGCGCTGCTGCGCCACCACTGCGCGGCGGAGGAGGTCGGGTGGGCCCGCGACCAGACCTACCTGCGCCCCTACCCGGACGACCTGCGACTGCGGCACGCGGTCACGGTCTGACCACGAAGAGGGGAGATCTCCCCCTGTTCCGAGACCCAACACACATGGCCCATTACACTCAGTAACGTTCCTTCGGTCCCCCGACAGGGTGCCGCTGACCCGACCCTGAGGTTTCGGTGTGTTCGCGTCCTTCTCCAGGCGGGCCTTCGTGCTCGCCTCCTCCTGCGTGGTCGCCACGGCAGCCGCGACGCTGGCCACGGTCCCGCCCGAGGAGCTGACGGAGCGACTCGAATCCGGCCTGGGCCCCGAGCCCCGGCTGGCCGACAGCCAGACGCGCTTCTCCCCGCTCCAGGAGTCCTCCGCCTCCGCGCTCCTGCCCCGCCCCGGACAGGTCGCGGCCTGCGCCGCGCCCGGCAGGGACGAGGTCGTCACCCTGCCCGACACCGGCGCGCCCGAGGGCGGCCGCCCCCTGTGGATCCGGCGCCCCTCGGGCCCCGACAGCGCGGACCTGCCCGTGCTCTACCTGCTGCACGGATCGGCCTCCACCCACGAGACGCTCATGGACGAGGACATCGGTGCGCTCCTGGACCGGCAGATGTGCCGTTCGGGGGTCGAGTTCGTCATCGCCGCCCCCTACGGCCAGGAGAGCGGTAACTCCACCACCGAGTGGGGCGACGCCGCCGACGGGGGGTTCGCGCTGGAGAGCTTCGTCACCGGCGCGGCCGTGGAGGCCGTCGAGGGCGAGCACACGCGCCCCCGCGAGCTGCGCGCCGTCGGCGGGTTCTCCATGGGCGGGTACGGGGCGACGGCGCTGGCGCTGCGCAACCCCGACCTCTACACCCAGGTGGTGTCCTGGGCCGGGTACTTCCGGGTGGACGACCCGCACGGTGTCTTCGGCGGCGACACCGAGCCGCACTCCCCCGACCGGCTGCTCGGCTCCGAGGAGGTGCGCGACCTCAGGTTCATGCTGGTGGAGGGCACCGAGGACCACACCCCGCTCCAGGAGGGCAGCATCCACGGTGAGGCCGAACGCTTCTCCGGCCTGCTCACCGAACGCGGTATGACGGTCGCCACGCTCCACCCGCACGGAGGCCACGACTTCACGACCTGGAAGCGCTCCTTCGCCGACGCCGTCGACTTCCTGGTCTCGGGCTGGACCTCCGCACCTTGACATCCTCTCCCGCCTGAAGACCGGGAGAATCCAGCTAACGGAACCCGTCCGCCGCTGGTGGTCTACGCCTCAAAGCCCGCCTGACGGCGAGGGCTCCACGTCCTGGCACCCACCATGTCCTGGGGCCCTTGCTGCCTCACCGCGTGCTCGACGTTGCGCGCGGCGTTGGTGTCGGCGTGCGCGACACGCCCGCACCCGGGTGCCTTGCACACGAACCGGTCCGTACGACGCAACCGGTTCGAGGTCGCCTGTCCGGGTGTGCGGTGACGCCTCTGCCGGGCGGCTTTCTTCTCCAGAGAGCCACGGCCCGTGTTCGCGGAACGTGCCGTCGGACAGGGCGAGCGGCTGGGCGATGCCCCGGTCGATCCCCACCCCGGGGCCGGTGTGCAGGGTCGATTCCTTGACCTGGGTACGCACACGCAGCACCACGTGCCAGCCGTTGGCCTCCCGCACCAACCGCGCCCCGGTGACCCTGTTCGCCGCGTCGGCGTGCTTACCCACGGGCAGGTCCCTGGTCCATCGGAACCGGACCACACCGACCTTGGGGATCCTCACACTCCCCCAGGTGCGGGTGATGCACCCACCGATTGAAGCCGGTGGCGCTCTCACACAAGAGAGGTAGGTCACGCGGTGTGCACACCCTGCCCCCCTCGCACTGACCAGTGGGGAACAGTGTGTACCTTCGTCGCTGTTGACGACAGCGGCTGCGCACACGACCTGAAGGGACCTCCGGTGTCTGGAATCGTTCCCGTGGGAGAGCAGACGGCGGTCCCGTCCCGGGTCGCGACCGTCAGTCTGCACACCTCCCCGCTCGACCAGCCCGGCACCGGAGACGCCGGAGGCCTGAACGTGTACGTGGTCGAGGTGGCCCGGCGCATGGCCGAACGCGGCGTGGCCGTGGACGTGTTCACCCGCGCGACCCGTGCCGACCTTCCCCCGGTGGTGGAGCTCGCCCCGGGTGTGAACGTGCGGCACGTGCCCGCCGGGCCCTACGGCCGCCTGGACAAGAACGCCCTCGCCGAGCACCTGTGTCCGTTCATCTTCGGGATGCTGCGGGCCGAGGCGCAGAACGAACCCGACCACTACGACCTCGTGCACGGGCACTACTGGCTGTCCGGCCAGGCAGGTGTGGTGGCCGCCCGCCGCTGGGGCGTGCCCCTGGTGCAGTCCATGCACACCATGGCCCGGGTGAAGAACGCCTCCCTGGCCGACGGTGACGCCCCCGAGCCCGAGGCGCGGTTGCGCGGGGAGGACCAGCTGGTCCGCCAGGCCGACCGGCTCATCGCCAACACCGACGACGAGGCCCGCCAGCTCCGGGAGCACTACGGCGCCCGCGACGGCCAGATCAGCGTCATCCCCCCGGGCGTGGACCTGGAGGTGTTCAGCCCCGGTTCGCGCCGGGACGCGCTGGCGCGGATCGGGCTGCCCGCGGGCACCGAACTCCTGCTGTTCGTGGGGCGCGTGCAGCGGTTGAAGGCCCCCGACGTGCTCATCCGGGCCGCCGCCGCGCTGCTGGAGCGCGACCCCTCACTGCGTTCGCGCCTGGTGGTGGGCGTGGTCGGCGGCCTGTCGGGCGGTGGGATGCGCGAGCCCGGGCTGCTCACCGACCTGGCCCGCTCCCTGGGCGTGGCGGACGTGGTGCGGATCGAGCCGCCGCAGAGCCGCGAGCGGCTGGCCGACTACTACCGCGCGGCCGCGGTGACCGTGGTGCCGTCCTACTCGGAGTCCTTCGGCCTGGTGGCGGTGGAGTCGCAGGCGTGCGGCACCCCGGTCCTGGCAGCGCGCGTGGGTGGCCTGACCACGGCCGTGGCGGACGGGACCTCCGGGATCCTGGTGCGGGGGCACAACCCGGACGACTACGCGGCCGAGCTGCACCGGATGATCGCCGAACCGGCGTGGCGTGCCAAGCTGGCGATCGCGGCACCCGCGCACGCCGCCACCCTGGGCTGGTCGCGGACCGTCGACGAACTGCTGGACGTGTACCGGGCGATCACCGCCCCCCGCGAGCTGCCCCTGGCGGCGTGCCGGTGACAGAGGAGGAGGGGACGTACGAGGTGGACAGGAACGCTGTGGACAGGGACGCCGCCCGCGACGCCGCGGCCAAGGCGATCTCCTCGGCCGTGGCGGAGGCCGAGCTGGAGGTGGAGCGCCCCCGCGAGGGGTCGTTCCTGGTCACTCTGCCGGGGAAGGCCAAGCTCAAGACCCTGGTGTGGCTGGAGGTGGGTCCGCACAGTCTCACCCTGACGTCGTTCTTCTGCCGTCAGCCCGACGAGAACCACGCCGACTTCTACCTGTGGCTGATGCGCCGCAGCGCCGACATGTACGGGATGGCCTTCGTCGCGGACGAGGTCGGCGACGTCTACGTCCGCGGCCGCCTGCCGCTGGAGGGCGTCACCCCGGAGGAGGTCGACCGGCTGCTGGGGTGCGTGCTCACCTACTCGGACGAGAACTTCAACGGCGCACTGGAGCGCGGGTTCGCCTCGGCCATCCGCAAGGAGTGGCGCTGGCGCGCCGAACGCGGCCACGACATGCGCAACCTTCGGGCCTTCGCGCACCTGGTCGAGCCCCGGAACGAGGGGTAGGCCGCCTCGGTCCCGTCCGCGCCCTCCGCAAGCGGGCGGGCGGACGCCCGAGCGCGGCGCCCGGGTGGCTAGGCTTGCCCCCATGGGAACTCTGGTACTGCTGCGACACGGTGAGAGCGTCTGGAACGCGAAGGGCCTGTTCACCGGATGGGTGGACGTGGACCTCTCCGCGACGGGTGAGGAGGAGGCCCGCAGGGGCGGCGAGCTGCTCAAGGAGGCCGGCGTACGGCCGGACGTGGTCTACACCTCCCTGCTCAAGCGCGCGATCCGCACCGCGAACCTCGCCCTGGACGCCGCCGACCTGCACTGGCTGCCGGTCGAGCGCACCTGGCGCCTCAACGAGCGCCACTACGGCGCCCTGCAGGGCAAGGACAAGGCGCAGACGCGCGAGGAGTACGGCGAAGAGCAGTTCATGATCTGGCGCCGCTCCTACGACACCCCGCCGCCGCCCATCGCGGACGGCGACACCTACTCGCAGGCCGGTGACGCCCGCTACGGCGAACTGCCGCCGGAGCTGCTGCCGCGCACCGAGTGCCTCAAGGACGTGCTGGAGCGGGCCCTGCCGTACTGGTACGACTCGATCGTGCCGGACCTGGCCGCGGGCAAGACGGTGCTGGTCGCCGCGCACGGCAACTCGCTGCGCGCGCTGGTCAAGCACCTGGACGGCGTCAGCGACGCCGACATCGCCGGGCTGAACATCCCGACGGGCATCCCGCTGCGCTACGACCTGGACGACCAGTTCAAGCCGACCAACCCCGGCGGCACCTACCTCGACCCGGAGGCGGCCAAGTCCGCCATCGAGGCCGTCGCCAACCAGGGCAAGAAGTAGGACTCTGAGGGTCCCCTCCGCTCCCGTGCCCGCGCCACCGCCGGTGGTGCGGGCACACCGCTGTCCGGGGTCGGGCGGGAATGCCGGGGTCCGGGGCCTGGCAGCGCGGGGGCATGCCGAAACGGGCGGAGGCCGGGCCTCCCCCTTTACCAAGCTAGGGCCGTGCGCGGGGTCCGCGCCAGAGCCGGTCGCGGCCTGTGGACGACGCCGGACGCCTCAGTAGACGAGGGCCTGCGCGCCGTCCTGGACGGCCTCCTCGACGAAGGACGGCGCCCCGGCGATGCGCACGCCCTCGATCAGGTCGTCCCCGGTCAGGTCGCGTCGGGCGGCGCACTGGGTGCACACCGTCACCCGGCCCGCGGCGAGCACCGCGTCGAGCAGGTCCTTGAGGGGGGCGGCGTGCGGGAGGGAGAACCGCTCGGCACGGCCGGGGACCGCGAACCACGCCGACTCACCGGTCAGCCAGAGGGAGACCCCGACGCCGCTGGCCAGGGCGGCCGCGGCCACCGTGAACGCCTGGTTGCACCGCTCGGGATCGTCCTCCCCGGCGGTGACCTTGATCACCAAGGAACGAGACATGCCCGCCAGCCTACTCAGAGCGCGGCGGCGGTCAGCACGGCGCCCGCGATCGAGCAGACCGCGAGGGCGACGGTGAGTACCAGGGCCTCGGTGCGGCGCGGGGAGATCCGCACCGGCTGGTCGTCCACACCGTGCTCGATGCTGAGCGCCCCGTCCTCGGGGGCGGCCAGGACCACGCGCCCCTCACGCACCTGGACCCGGCCCGTGACGCGGATGCGGGCGCCCGGCCGGATCACCCACTCGCGGTACTCGAACTCGATGGTCTCGCCCCGGAAGACGCCCGAGATGCGGCCGCGCACGCGGGGCAGCAGGTCGTCCGCGGGTGAGGCCACACCCGGCTGCGGGCGGCCCACCACGCGCTTGAGGCACAGCTCGGCGCCCCGCGGCTCGGCGTCGCCCGGGTCGACGAAGATCCGGTTGCCGTCGCCGGGGCGGCCCTCGGCGACGATGCCGAACAGGTCCTCGGAGCCGTAGTCGGCGATGGAGTCGCAGGCCCGTTCGCGGACCGCGCCCCCGGCCGGGTCGCGGTTGAGCGGCCAGTAGTGGCGCAGCACCTCGTGGCCGTGCCAGACGCACTCGGCACCGGCCAGACCGGAGGAGATGGGACCGTCGGGACCGGGAGCGGCGACACCGGTGAGCGTGACGCGCTGCCCCTCATTGGCCGCCAGCACACCCGGGCGCAGCTGGGCCAGTCCCCGCTGGCGCAGCCAGCGCCGCAGGGCGATCACGGTCAGGGGAAGGAGGACCACCGCGGCCACGAGCAGCGCCGAACCGATCACCAGTAACACAGGCCGCCCCTTTGGAAAACGCGTCGGAGGTCTAGGCGCGGTCGGCAGAACACGCCCCGTGGCCGCACCGCGCTGCTGACAATCTTTACCAGTTCTCCGGGAAAGCGGGGCCAATTGGGCATGTCCAGACCGGGGCTGGGGGGTGGCGGTCGCCACGGTGCGCCGTAGGCGGTCACCGCCACCTCCAGCCGCCGCTACGCTCTGGGGATATGGACGCTGAGGTACACCCCGATCTGGCGAAACTGTCCTTCCTGCTCGGCCGTTGGGAGGGCGTGGGCGTCGCCGGCTACGCCGACGTGGAGGAGTTCCAGTTCGGCCAGGAGATCGAGTTCGCGCACAACGCGGGCCTGCCCTACCTGACCTTCACGAGCAGGGCCTGGCGGATGACTCCGGAGGGCACCCGCGGTGAGCTGGTCACCGAGGAGTCGGGGTACTGGCGTGTGCGGCCCGAGACGGGCGCGGAGCCCAAGGAGGGTGAGCCCGTCGTGCACCTGGAGGTGCTGATCGCGCACCCCGAGGGCTTCAACGAGGTGTACCTGGGCAACGTGTTCGCGAACCGGGTGGAGATGTCCACCGACGCGGTGGTGCACACCGAGACCGGGATCGACGCGACCGCCTCGCACCGGCTGTACGGCCTGTTCGGCGACAACCGGGAGACGCTGGGATACGCCTGGGACCTGGCCGCGCGCGGCCACAGTCTGCGCTCGTACATGTCGGCGCAGCTCAAGAGGGTCGACACGAAGTAGTCGAGCCGGGGTCGGGCATGGGCAGACCCCGGGCTGTTCCCGCCGCTGGGGCGGGGCCGGTCGGACGAGTTCCGGCGGCCCGGGGTCCGGGTGTCCGTCTGGGATTCGCTGCGAACGACGTCGCGCGAACGCGAGCGTCGTCCTAGCGGACGGCCACCTCGCCAGTCCTAAGATCAACCATCTCTTGGACCACCTCCTTTCTTGCGTGCCTCCGACACTACGTCCCGTGCCGGAGGTGGGGCAAATGTTTTTTCTGTGCGCGAAACCGCAGGTGGGGACGGCGTTTCCGACCCCTTGGCGGGGCGACCAGGACGTGCTCCGTGGGCGCTGCCCGTCGCGAGCAGCGCATCCAGTGGTGCTATCGCAAGGCCGAGGAGGGAGTTCCCCTACTGTGCCTGCCTCGCAAGCTCGGCAGTGTCGCACAGCGGGGGCCCGCCCGGGGTTGGCTGTCGACTGACGAGAACGCAGCGAGAGTGCTGCTGGGGCGATGCGCAGCAGGGTATGTGCCCGCGGAACATGTCCTAGGCTCGGCGGTATGACTTCGCCGCTGCTGAGCACACCGGGCGCCGTGAGCGCCGAGTCCCCCGACTCCGGAGTCGCCGCGCACTACGGCGACCCCGCGCACGAGGGACGCGCCATCGAACGTTCGAGCGCGTGGGTCGACCGGAGCAACCGGGGTGTGGTGCGGGTGACCGGCCCCGACCGCCTGGGCTGGCTCAACGACCTCACCAGCCAGTTGACCCGGGGCCTGACCCCGGGGACCGCCACCGAGACACTGGTCCTGGACACCAAGGGGCACCTGCGGCACCACCTGTCGCTGGTGGACGACGGCGAGGCCACGTGGGTCCACACCGAGCCGGAGGGCGGCGCGGAGCTGGCGGGGTTCCTCGGCTCGATGCGGTTCATGCTGCGTGTCGAGGTGGAGGACCTGAGCGGTTCCCACGCGGTGCTGAGCGTGCTCGGCCCAGGCCGTGCCGAGGCCGTGGAGGCAGCGTCGCTCGGTGACGTGCCCGTGCGCGCGGCCGAGGGCGAGACCGACCTGTTCCTACCCGCCGAACGGCTCGTCGGGGCCGCCGAGGCGCTCACGGCGGCCGGGGCACGCCCGGCGGGCATGTGGGCCTACGAGGCGAACCGGATCGCGGAGCACCGGGTGCGCGCGGGTCTGGACACCGACGAGCGCACCATCCCGCACGAGGTGGACTGGGTGGGCCGCGCGGTGCACCTGGAGAAGGGCTGCTACCCGGGCCAGGAGACGGTGGCGCGGGTGCACAACCTGGGCCGTCCGCCGCGCCGACTGATCATGCTGCACCTGGACGGCACCGCCGAGCGCCTGCCGGAGGTGGGTGCCCCCATCGAACTGGACGGGCGCTCCGTGGGACGGGTGGGCACGTCGGCCCGCCACCACGAGCTGGGGCCGATCGCCCTGGGCGTGGTCAAGCGCGCGGCTCCCACCGACGCCGACCTGGTGGTGGACGGCATCGCCGCCGGGCAGGAGGTCGTGGTGGACCCCGACACGGGCGCCAACGCCAAGATCGAGCTGCGCCGCCGTCCGCGTTAGGCGGGTTCGAGGAGGCCGCGGCCTCCGATGTGGACCTCGGCGAACTCGGTCCCGGTCGGCGCCAGGAACAGGATGTGGGTGGTGACGCTCTCCCCGGGGTTGATCTCGTCCCAGAAGTAGTCCCACGCCACGATGATCTCGGCGTCGACGTCGTTGGCGTACTCCAGGCCCTTGGTGGTCACGCCGATGGTCCCGTAGCTGTCGAAGACCGCGGGCGCGGAGCCCTGGTTGGTGACGTCGAGCCGGTAGACGTGGAACTCGGAGTCCGGGGGCGCGACGGCGGACGCCCCCATCCCGTCGGTGACGGTGGTGTCGGTGTAGGCCGCCTCCACCTCCACCAGGAAGGTGTCGAAGACGGCGGAGGCCCCGTTGTAGGACTCCGGCGGTACCGACTGCGGGTCGGGCTCCGCCTCACCCGCGGACGGTTCCTCCTGCTCGGGTCCGGGGTCCGGAGCTGTGGGGTCAGGTGCGGAAGGGTCCGGTGGGGCCGGGTCCGGCGCCGACGGGTCCGGTGTGGCGGGCTCCTGGTCGCTGCCGGGCCCTGGTTCCGGCTGCTCCACGACCAGCCGGGCCTCGGGGAGCGGGGCGCTCTCCAGCGAGACCACGGTGGCGACGCACCCGGCTCCGGCCAGGAGGACGGCGACGGGTACGGCCAGGGCCCGGACGACGGAACCGGGCCCTCCGTGCGGTGGTGGGTGACGGCCGCTGGTGCTCATGTTGGTGTGACGCACGGCACGCGCGGTTCATTCCGTCCCGGGGTGCCTTCTGCCTGGTGAGCCACCAGATGACCCTGCCCAGCCAGCGCTTTCCTCGTTCAGCCCCACTGGACATAAGAACATCGTTATTTTCTCCTGTATGTGGGAAATTTTGATGCTGGAGCCCGTCGAGGAGTGGTACCTCAAGCTCCGGGCTGATGATCCGGTCACCGCGACGCGGTTTGACGCTGCTCTTCAGCCAGTTGGAAAGCCACGGTCCTGATCTGACACGTCCGCTAGCCGACAGGATCAAAGGCAGTCGGATACACAACCTCAAGGAGCTTCGGCCTGGGTCCTCAGGAAGGAGCGAGATCCGCGTACTTTTCGTGTTCGATCCCGAGCGGCAAGCAGTGCTCCTGGTGGCCGGTGACAAGTCCGGGCAGTGGAACAAGTGGTACCAGAAGAACATCCCGGTGGCAGAGCAGCGCTATCTGGAACACCTGGGGCAGCGAGAGGATGAGCAGGCATGAAGGCGCGTAGTTGGCGAGAGATCCAAGCGGAGTCCGAAAAGCTCGATCCCTGGTTCGCTTCTGAGGAGGCCCAGGCTGTCTTCGATGCGGAAACCGCCCGCATCGAGGCCGAACGTCAGGGTTACGCGCTCTCCTCCCTGCGCAAGGAGAGCGGGAGGACCCAGAAGGAGGTCGCCCAGGTCATGGGGGTGAGCCAGGCCCGGATCTCCCAGATCGAGCACGGGCGGATCGACAGCCTGGAACTCCTGCGGTCCTACATCAGCGCCATCGGCGGCGAACTGCACCTGAGGGTCGACCAGGGACCGCTGAGCGTCACGCTCGACATCCCCGGAAACGACGCCGCTGCCGCGACCGGAACCGCGGAGGAGTCCGACGCCCCCACGGGTGAGCGCGACGCCGCGTGAGAACGACGGGCTCGGCCGTACGGCCGAGCCCGTCGGGTGGGTCGGAGGTGGATCAGACGGTGAGGACGATCTTTCCCCGGGTGCGTCCGGCCTGGCTCAGGCGCCAGGCCTCGGCCGCCTCGGACAGCGGGAACTCACGGTCCACGTGCACGGTGAGCCTGCCGGCGTCGGCCAGGCGGGCCAGCTCGGCGAGACCCTCGGAGTCCGGGCGCACCCACAGCCAGTGCCCGCCCAACTCCTGGACGTTCGGGTCGGCGATGGACACGATCCGCGCGGGGCCGCCCACCAGCGGCAGCGACTCCTGGGCCACTCCCCCGCCGACGAAGTCGAGCACCGCGTCAACGCCCTCCGGGGCCAGGGCGCGGACCCGGTCGACGAGGCCGTCCCCGTAGACCACGGGCTCGGCGCCCAGGGAGCGCAGGAAGTCGTGGTTGCGCTCGCTGGCGGTACCGATGACGCGTGCGCCGCGGGCGACGGCGATCTGGACTCCGAACGCTCCGACACCGCCCGCCGCGGCGTGGACGAGCACCGTGTCACCGGAGCTGACCCCCGCCCGTTCGAGGGACTGGAGGGCGGTGAGGCCCGCCAGCGGGACGCCGGCGGTCTCCTGCCAGCTCAGCGACTCCGGCTTGGGCGCGAGCATGCGCACGCTGGCCGACACCAGCTCGGCGTAGGTGCCGTTCTTGGCCCAGTCCTTGCGGGCGTAGCCGTAGACCTCGTCACCGACCTCGTACTCGTGCGCGTCGGGTCCGACCGCCTCGACGACACCAGCGACGTCCCAGCCGGGGACGAGCGGGAAGTCCGCCTCGATGAGGGCGTCCAGGCCGCCCGCCGCGAGCTTCCAGTCCACGGGGTTGACCCCCGCGGCCCGCACCCGGATGAGGACCTCGCTCGGGGCGACCTTCGGATCGGGAAGGTCCACCAGGGCGAGGTCGTCGGCCGATCCGTACTGCTGTAGTGCGATTGCCTTCATGCACACAACAGCGGTCACGTCCCGGAGTTCATTCCCTACGGGCGGACACGAGGGGCCCGACGGGACGTACCCGTCGGGCCCTTCGGGACGCGGTGTCAGCGCATGGCGGCGGCGAGGCGCTCGTCGTGCAGGCGCTCGCCCCAGGAGGGGGCGAGCGGGGCCACCTGGCCCACGCGCCAGCGCAGCAGGAGGTCGGCCAGCTGCGGGTTGCGCGGCAGGGCCGGGCCGTGCAGGTAGGTGCCCAGCACCTGACCCTGGTAGGCGCCCTCGGTGCGGTCGTCGTTGCCGATACCGCGCACCGTGGTGGACAGCGGCCGGGCCGAGGGGCCGATGGCCGTGCGGCCCTGGTGGTTCTCGAAGCCGGTGATCCGGCCCACGCCCAGGGCCGGGTCCACGTCCGCGACGATCTCGCCGACCGCGCGTGTCTGGCCGCGGCCGCTGCGGATGTCGATGATGCCCACGCCGGGGAGCGGGTTGGCCTCGTCGTCGCCGTAGGTCTCGCCGATGATCTGGTACCCGGCGCACACCGCGAAGACGCAGGCGCCACGGGCGGCGGCGCGGGCCAGGCCGCCGTCGGCGCGCAGGCGTTCGGCGGCCAGGATCTGCGGCCGGTCCTCGCCGCCGCCGAGCAGGTAGATGTCGCCCTGCTCGGGAACGGAGTCGCTGGAGTGGACGTGCACGATCTCGGTGGGGATGCCGCGCAGTTCGGCGCGGCGCTTGAGGATCAGGACGTTGCCCTGGTCCCCGTAGGTGCTCAGCAGGTCGGGGTAGATCCACACGATCCGCAGGGCGCTGGTGTTCGTCATGGGTGGTCTCCCTACTGGACGCGGCCGTACGCCGTGCGGATCTGCTGGAAGGCGGTGTAGTTGGCGATGAGGTCGACCTTGGTGATGTCGGGCTGGTCGGCCTTGATGCGGCCCAGGACCTCGTCGACCCGGTCGGCCACCTCGAACCGCACGCCGTCGGTCTCCAGGCGCAGTGCGAGGTCGGTGCGGCGCTCGCCCATGACGAACACGCGGCGGCCGCGCAGGACGGTGTAGTCCACGTCCCACAGCCAGGAGGTGTCCTTGCCGTCGGGGATCTGCGCGTTGACCGAGAGGATCACCGGGGTGCGGGGCGGGTCCAGGACGGCGAAGGACTCCAGCCATCCGGCGGGGTTCTTGGAGAGCAGCAGCCGCACCTCGACGCCCATGGTCACCACGGAGGTGTAGCGGCCCGCGACGGAGGTGATCTCGCGCAGCCGCTCCACGGTGCGCTCGGGGTGGATGCCGTACCCGGCGGCGGTGGCGGCGGCGATCGCGGCGTTGGAGCGGTTGGCGTCACCGGGCAGGTTCAGCCGCAGCTTGATGCTCTGTCCCTCCGGGGTGACGAGGGAGTCGGAGGCGTTGTCCACCGCCCAGGTGGTCGAGGGTCGGGCCAGTCCGCACTCGGGGCAGGCCCAGTACGGGTCCACGTCGCGCTTGAGGTGGCCGCCGCACTCGGGGCAGCACCAGGAGTCCTCCTTCCAGCGCTGTCCCGCGGACACCCAGGTGGCGTTGGGCGCGCCCAGGCCCGCCCAGGCCACGAGCGGGTCGTCGGCGTTGGCGATGACGTGGGCGTTGCTCTTGCCCAGCGCGAGGCGCCACTTCTTGGCGAGCAGGTTGATCTCGGAGGCGCGGTCCATCTGGTCACGGCTGAGGTTCATCAGCACCACGAACGCGGGCTGCGTGGCGAGCAGCACCTGCGGGAGGTACTTCTCGTCCACCTCCAACACGCCGTTGACGGCGGACTGGTTGTCCGACAGCGCCGTGATGTGCCCGGTGGGCATGTTCGCGCCGTGCTCGTTGGTGGCCACGTCGCCGAACTCGCGCAGGGCGTGTGAGATGAGCCTGGTGGTGGTGGTCTTGCCGTTGGTGGCGCTGACCAGGGTGAGCCTGCGGCCCCGGGCGAGCTTGGCGAGCAGGTCGGGTTCGACCTTGAGCGCCACCCGGCCGCCGATGACGGAGCCGTCTCCGCGTCCGGTGGCACGGGACAGGCTGGCCGCGCTCCTTCCCAGAACCGATGCCAGTTGGGCGCGCAGGGGAAGCTCGCTCATCTACTCTCCAGTAAGTGCTGGACCGCCCGCGCCGTTCGCTCCTGGGAGGCGGCGGGCGGTGTGTCGGGCCAAGCCTAGTGTCCACCCGGGGTCAGACCCGCCAGTCCAACCTCTCGGGCGGCGGTCCCAGGTTGGGCGGCACCCCTTCGTCGACGGCCCCCGGCGGCGCGGGAGACCCGTCCGCGGCGGCGGTGCCGTCGGGTGTGTCGGTCAGGGCGGCGGGATCCGCGCTCGGGACGCGGGGGCGGCCGCCTGCGGTACCGCGCCCCCTCGCGGCTCCGGCCGCGGCGCCACCGTCTCCAACGCCCGGTGTGTTACCGGTGTTCCGGGAGTCGTCCACCGTGGCGAGTGTGGCTGTGGACAGCGTGAGGATACCCGGGTTGGTGTCGGCCAGCACGGGACCGTCGGCGGTCAGGACCACGGCGGCCGTGGCGGGGAGCCGGCGCAGCGACTCGGCGTCCAGACCGCAGGGGCGGCCGGGGGCCGTGCCGTCGTCCTCGGCGGCGGACCCAGCGGTGCCGGTCTCCTGGACGGTGGCCCGCCCCCAGGCGGTGGCGGATCTCACATGGCGGACGAGGTCGAGGGGCGCGATCGCCGCCGCGGCGTTGCGGATCACCGCGCCGGACTCGGTGTGCGGGGAGGGGAAGAACCGGTCGTCGGCCTCCACCTCGGCGTCGGGGTCCTCCGGCTCACCCGTGGCCGCGCCGCCCGCGGCCTCGCCGACCGCCTCGGTGAGGCGGTGCGCCCACAGCCCGCCGGGACCGTGCCCGGTAACACCGGGCACGGCGGCCACGGCGCGCCCGACGGCCTCCGCCGAACCCCCGTCCTGGCGCATCACCACCGGCAGGCAGGCGGGGTCGGAGAGCCGGGCGAGCGCGGCGGGGGCGGCGGTGCGGAACATCAGGACGACCTCAACCCCTCCGTCGGCGGCCGCGGAGAGGACCTGGTCGATCTCCCCCTCGGGGAGGGACTCGGCGCCGCAGACCACGACGGTGCGGGTCCGGTCCGGGCGCACGCGGGGGCGCACGCCGTCCGCGTTCCTGGGTTCGGGCGCCTCCAGCAGCTCGCTGAGCGCGGACACGGCGTAGGTGCCGTAGACGCGCGCGGCGGTCTCACCGGAAGCCCGGTCGGTGGAGATGATCTTGACCTGCGCGTAGTCGTTGTCGTCCGCCCGTGTACCGACGGCCTCGAAGGGGCTGAGGCGGCGCTCCAGTTCCCAGGCCCGCGCCCCGATGTGCGGTCCGCCGGCGCAGCGCTCGCGCACCCGGGTCCGCTGCCCCGGCGTGAGCAGGGCGAGCGCGGGGTCGTCCTCGGCGGCGTCCTCCTCAGGGGTGAGCAGGGCGCGCAGGCCGCCGATGAGTTCGGCGATCCCGGCGTGCGGTCCCAGGACCTCCAGCAGGCGGAGCAGGAGCGTCTCGTCGGCGTCGGCCTCCGCGGTGCCACCGGAGGCGGACGCGACCGCGGAGAGGATGCGCGCGCGCTGGCCCGCGTCCAGGTTGGTGCCCAGGGTCATCCGGGGCAGGTCGGCGGGGAGCACCCACCGGCGCGGGGCGACGGCACAGCGGCGGGCCAGTCGGACGAGTTCGCGGGCCACGGAGTGCCCGGTGAGGTCGACCACGGTGAGGTCGCCGCCCTCGCGCAGCCGGGAGACGCCGACGGTGGCGAGCAGCGCCGACCATCCTGCGTCGTCCCCGCCCACCACGACGACGGCGTTCCTGTCCGCGGGGACGGTCACCCCGTACCAGAGCGGCTGCGCCTCGTAGGCCCGGGAGGCCGCCTGCCACTCGGTGTACCTGCGGGCGTGCTCGTGCTGTTGTTCGCGCAGGACCCGGTCGCGTTCCTCGCGTTCGGCGGCCAGGCGTTCCCTGGCCCTCTCCAGCCGGTCGGCGACGACCTGGCGGCTCTGGACGAGGGCGAAGGCGATGGGCGCGGCGATGGCGGCGCAGGCGAACACGCCGCCGAGGGCGAAGCTGCCGGGAAGGATGCGCAGGGTCCACAGCAGCGGCAGCAGCAGGGTGAGGAGGGCGAGCCCGGCCAGGGCGAAGTAGAGGGGCCGGTTGGTCTGGGCCTCGCTGTCGCGCTGGGCGGCGATCCACTCCTCACTGACGGTCTCGGCGTCGACCGGGGTCGGCCGCCGCGGGGCCGGTCCGGGAGGCGGCAGGAGCACGGCGTGCCGCCAGCCGACGTAGGTACGTCCGGCCTCTCCTCGGGACGCTCCTCCCGAACGGGGGTTGGGCACCGTCCGAACACCTCCTGACCAGCCGTCGCGGGGGCGGCCGGGGACTCGTTCACGCGGGGCTCCGGCCCGGGCCGGAGCGTGGGCGAAATGCCGTCACCCGCCCGCCGCGCTTGTCACGGCCCCGCCGGAACCGGTCGCGGGCACGAAGGGTGCCGGTGAGCGCGGGTGGAGTGGCCGTCGATCTCAGTCAAGCAGCAGCGCGCACCGCTTTCCAGCCCCGCCCCGGACCTGTGGAAAACCCGTCGCGAACCCCACGGAGGTGGAGGGGATCCGCGTTCCGCCCCTGTCCCCAGGGGTGCCGAGCCGCACCGGTCGCACGGGCAGCGCGTGCCCGCACCCGGCGCCGGTGGCGAGGGGCCGCCGTGTCAGCGCCTCCCCAGGGGGCAGGGGAAGGGGAACAGAAGAAGAGAGGACGCCCCCTTCCGAGGAGTGACCCCCCATTCCTGAACCGCTGCTGTCCACACTCCTGCTCGTCGCCGTTCTGGTCCTCCTGGTCTGCGCATGTACCTGTCTGTATCTGGGGACCAGATGGAACCGTCGCCACGGTCGCCCCCGCTGGCCCGGCCTCACCATCGACGATGAGGCCGCGCGGATGCGGTCGCTGCCCCAGGAGATCCGCCGCGCTGCGGACCGTGCCATACGCCGGGGCGAGGCGGTGGACGACCCGGAGCTCGCCGCGGTCGTGTGCCGACGGGCCCGCATCCGCCGCCGGACGGAGGAGAACCCCTGGACGGCGGCGTCCCAGGTCTTCAACATCCTGATGCTGGCCTGTGTCATGTGCGGACAGGTCGTGCTCGGGACGTTCACCTACCGCTTCCTCTGGGTTCCCGCCGCCTTCGTGGCGCTGACCGCCCTCCTCCAGCTCCACCGCTGGCGGAAGCTGCGGCGCACCGCCACCGCCATCGAGCTCAACCTTCCCCTGGCGGAACGGGGTGGGGAGTAGACCCCGGGGCTGGGGTCGGGCATCCTCTCCCGTACCGCACGGGACGGGTCAGCGCCCCTGCGCAGGGGCCGGGACCAGGAGTGCGCGGGGCCCGGGACGGCGCGGGGCGCCGGTGCCGGACGGTCTCCCGTCGGCACCGGCGCCCCGTACGCCTGAGGTCGCTCGGCCGTCTAGGCCTGCACCTGGAGGTCGATGACCTTGCCCACCTCGGCCCGCACCGTGTACTCGCCGGTGAAGCCCTTCGAGGCGAGCACGCGCACCTTCCAGGAGCCGTCGGCAGCGAAGAAGCGGAACGTGCCCTCCTCGCCGGTGGCCACCTCCCCGACGAAGTCGTCGGAGTCGTTCAGCAGGCGGGCGTAGGCCCCGCTCAGCGGCTGTCCGTCACGAGTGACCGTGCCCTGGATGACCGCCTGGTTCCCGGCGTCGACGTCGGCGAGGGCGACCCCGCCGACCGGCGCTCCGCAGCTGTCGCTCACTTGGCCTCGGCCTCCCCCAGCTCGACCGGGACGCCCACGAGGGAGCCGTACTCGGTCCACGAGCCGTCGTAGTTCTTGACGTTCTCCAGGCCCAGGATCTCGTGCAGGGCGAACCAGGTGTGCGAGGAGCGCTCGCCGATCCGGCAGTAGGCGATGATGTCCTTGTCCAGGTCAACGCCCGCGCCGGTGTAGAGCTCGCGCAGCTCGTCGGCGGTCTTGAAGGTGCCGTCCTCGTTGGCCGTCTTGGCCCACGGGATGTTGCGCGCGGTCGGGATGTGGCCCGGGCGCTGCGAGGTCTCCTGCGGCAGGTGCGCGGGAGCGAGCAGCTTGCCGGTGAACTCGTCGGGCGAGCGCACGTCGACCAGGTCCTTGGCGCCGATGGCCTGCACGACCTCGTCGCGGAAGGCGCGGATGGAGGCGTCCTGCTCCTGGGCGGTGTACTGGGTGGCGGCCCGCTCGGGGACCTCCTTGACGAGCTCGCGGGAGTCGAGCTCCCACTTCTTGCGGCCGCCGTCCAGCAGGCGGACGTTGGTGTGGCCGTAGAGCTTGAAGTACCAGTACGCGTAGGCGGCGAACCAGTTGTTGTTGCCGCCGTACAGGATGACCTGGTCGTCGTTGCCGATGCCCTTGGCGGACAGCAGCTTCTCGAAACCGGTGCGGTCCACGAAGTCGCGGCGGACCGGGTCCTGGAGGTCCGTCTTCCAGTCGATCTTGACGGCACCGGGGATGTGGCCCTTGTCGTAGGCGGACGTGTCCTCGTCGACCTCGACCAGGACCACGTCGGCGTCGTCCAGGTGAGCCTCCACCCAGTCGGCGTCCACGAGGACGTCGGAGCGGCTCATGGGGAACCTCCTGTGTTTCTTGTGCGGTGTCGTGTGTGCCGGTCGGTGCTCCCGGGGGCTGCCGTCCCGGGAGCGGGGGATGTCGAAAGTCTGCGGGGCGGTGCGGGGTTCCCGGTTCCGGCGCGGGCCGGGGTCGCCGGACGTGCTCCGAGGGGTCGGGGCACGCCGGATCCCGGGCGTACGGGGACAGCGGACAGCGGGCTGCGGAGCGGGTGTCGGACCGTCCGGACCACCGTGCCGGCGCAGGACGGAGAACGGCGGCCGAGGACGCGCAGGTCAACGGCTGCCGGGGCTCCGGCTGGTACGGAAGTGGTCAGGGCGGGCGCGAGGCGCTGCCCGTGAGGGTCGACCCGCATGTGTGCTGTCCCCAGATGCGTACACGGAAAACGAGAACCAGTCGCACGGAGGGGGCGTGGGCTCCTGGCCCGTCCGCCCTAGGGACACAGACAGAGCGCGGCGGCGACGCGGCAGAAGTCCACTGCCCGTCGCTTCGTCAGATACGCGCTCGTCAAGGAGGTCACACCGAAGACGCTACAGGCCCCGTTACGCGTTTGTCACTGGTGGGCTGGATCACAAAGAAGTTGTCCGCGCCGGTGGGGCGTCCCCGCGGGGAGGCGGTTCAGGAGACCGCCGCGCCGAGCGCGGCGATCACGTCCGCCTTGCGTGGCTGGCCCGCCGCCCGGCGCGCCACGCGGCCGGAGGCGTCCAGGACCAGGACGGTGGGGGTGGCCGTGACGTCCAGGCGCCGGACGAGGTCGAGGCGGGACTCGGCGTCCACCTCCACGTGCGCGACGCCGTCGACCATGGCCGCGACCTCGTCGAGGACGCGCCGGGTGGCCCGGCAGGGCTGACAGAAGGCGGTGGAGAACTGCACGAGGGTGGCCCGTTCCCCCAGCGGGGCGCCGACCTCCTCAGCGGTGAGCACGTCACCCGCCGCGTCCGCGTCCTGTCTCGCCATGGCGCTTCCCCTCCTCTGCGTGGCCTCTTCTCCGGTTCCCCGGCTGTCGCTCCCGGTGCGCCGACCGCCATCGATCGACGCGGTCCGCGCGCCCCGAGGCGCGTCAGCGCGGACCGCGCCCGGTGGCTCGCGGACGTTCCCGGCCCCCGCGGCCGTACCGTCCGGCACAGACCGGGACGGCACCGCCGCGGGACGGCCGGGGTGGGTGTCAGACCGCGTCGGCGCCCATCAGCGGAACGTCCGAGCCGGTACCGGTGACCCGCAGGCCGCTGGAGGTGGTCTCCATCTCGGTGACGGTCAGGCCGAACGGCAGCTGCGGGGCCTGGGCGCTGAAGGTGAGCATGGTCGCGGCCATGCCGCTGAGGTCGACGGGGGCGTCGCCCACCTGGACGTCGACGGGGGTGACGGTCACGGTGTCGCCCTCGACGGTGAACTCCCCGCCCGCGTTGACGGAGGTGCTGATGCCGAACTCGGGGAACGCCAGCTCACCGGTGATGCGGGGCTCGCCGCCCTCGGTCGTGATGGTGATGCCCTCGGGGAGGTAGGTGTTGAAGAAGGAGTAGGGGACGATGAAGGAGCCGTCCAGCTGCCCCGCCACCACGGTCGGCTGGTTGAGCAGGTCGGCGGGGGGCGCGTCGACCTCGGTGGCGGTGACGTCGATCTGCTCGACGGTGATGCTGTCCATGGTGGCCGAGGCCGCGGTGATGTTGACCTCGGAGTAGGTGCCGCCGAGGGCCTGCGGCAGGAAGGCCCAGCCCTCGATGGACACCTCCGGTTCCTCGGCCATCTGGAGCCGCTGGGCCAGCTGGCTCGCGACCATGTTCTGCGCGAAGCCGCGTGCCCCGATGTCGGCCGCAACCACGGCGACCGCCAGGAGGATCAGGAGAACGACGAGAAACTTACGCATCGGAGATCCCAGCACACTTTCTTTCGTTCCGGCGCGCTCTCGGCTGGGTCATCCCGCCGGTCGTGGTCACACGCCATCGGCGCCCGACGGGCGCCGGTCATGGAAACCTGTCGGAAGGTTACTTCACCACAGGTTGGACGCCCGGGGCCTTCCACCGGTTTGTCCCACTTGGACAAATAAACCGGTTCGAGACATCCCGCGGGGCGGAACGGGGCTCGACAGCCCCGTCGGCGGGCCTCACAGGCCCTGCTCAGTGGGGCATCAGCATGGCTGCGAGTCCGTCGCTGGCCGCCGCGCCCGCGAGGGAGAGTTCAATCACGTTGGTGGCGACCACGTGCTGGGGGCTGAGACGGGCGAACTCCAGGACGTGCGGCTGCTGCTCGTGCTCCTCCTGCGCCAGTTCGTCGCGGTACATCGCGTAGACGATGCGCTGGAGCGGCGCGCTGGGCACCGTGTGGCAGGCGAACAGCAGGGTGTCCGGCTCGCTGTGGGAGACCTGGGCGACGAGGGCGTCGGCGATGCGGTCGAAGCCCGGGCCCTGGCGGTCGGCGAGCGTGTAGATGGTGATGACGCCGCGGAGCTTGCTGGGCGGCGCCTGGCGGACCGGCGGGCCGTCGTAGTAGTCGTCGTAGGGGTCGGCTTGGCGACGCTTGCGGCGCACGGGCTCCTCCGGGAGTTCGTCGTCGGGGTCCGCGCCCCCGTCGTCGTCGTAGTCGTCGTAGTAGTAGTCGTCATCGTCGTCGTAGGGGTCGCGGCGCGGGCGCGCGGCCATGGCGACGGCCCCCCACAGCGCGGCGACGGCGCCGAGCATCAGCAGCGGCCCCCCGAAGCCGAGGCCGAAGCGGCCGACCACGACGGAGAGCAGCGCGGCCAGGCTGACCAGCCCCAGCACCGACAGGTCGGTGCGTCGGTGGTCGGAGGCGCGCCTGGCGACCGCGACGAGCGCCGTGACGAGGAGAACCGCGACGAGGACCTGCGCGATGTTGACGAGCGAGCGCGGGATGAGGTCGTAGTGGTCGCCCATGGCGGGGTAGGAGGCGTCGAAACGGGTGCTCACCCGGTCGACGGACAGCACCACCAGGGGGACGATGGTGAACGCGCTGAGGAACAGCCGCGAGGTGAACCGGCCGCGGGGCGAGCGGACGCCGTACTCCAGTGCGCCCCAGGCCATGTAGAGCGGGCCCAGGAGGCTGATGCCGATATGTAGCAGCCGGAAGGTGAGCCCGCCGAAGTCGAACATCGCGCCGATCACGGCCGCGCTGAGGCCGACCGTCGTGCCCAGTGCGGCGACGAGCCATCCGACCGTGGCCACACTGGGACGGCGCTGGGCGTACGCGGCGAGCGCGGCGGTGGCGCTCCAGCCCACCAACGCGCTTATGAATGCCAGTCCTACCGTCACCATCCCGACAATGATGCTGCACGTTAGCGGGTGGATGTGCACTCGGTGCAGATTTGGGGGGCCAGTGTGGGCGACGATCCCGCAGAGTGGAGGCCACAACGGGGATTTACACTGTGACCTTCATCACCAGGTTTGCCGTCGCATCCCAGGGGCCCCACCCTGCCCGCGGGTGGCCGTAGGCTCGCACTACGCGGGGAGCGCCGCCCCGACACCGGAAGGGCCGTTTCCCCACCCAAGCCAGGAGAGAACCGTGTCACACGACGCCGTGTCCCCGAACGCGCGCGGGGCCGCCTTCTTCGACGTGGACAACACCCTGATGCGGGGTGCGTCGATCTACCACTTCGCACGGGGCCTGGCCTCCCGGGACCTGTTCACCACCCGCGACCTGATGCGGTTCGCGTGGGGGCAGACGGTGTTCCGGGTGACCGGCAGCGAGCAGCCCGAGCACATCAACGCCGCGCGTGAGGCCGCGCTGGCGTTCGTGGCCGGGCACGACGTGAACGACCTGGTCGCGCTCTGCGAGGAGATCTACGACGACACCATGGCCGACCGGATCTGGGAGGGCACCCGGGCGCTCGTCCAGGGGCACCTGGACGCGGGGCGGCCGGTGTGGCTGGTGACCGCGACGCCGGTGGAACTGGCCCAGATCATCCGGCGGCGGCTGGGGCTGACCGGCGCGCTGGGCACCGAGGCCGAGTGCGTCGACGGGGTGTACACGGGGCGGTTGAACGGGGACCTGCTGCACGGTCCGGCCAAGGCCGTGGCGGTGCGCGCCCTCGCCCACAGGGAGGGGTGGGACCTGGCGTCCTGCTCCGCCTACAGCGACTCCTCCAACGACCTGCCGCTGCTATCCCTGGTGGGGCGCCCGCACGCGGTCAACCCGGACACCGACCTGCGCAGGTACGCCCGCACGCACGGGTGGCCGGTGCACGACTTCCGGCGGCACCGGAACGCGCTGCGCGTGGCCGTCCCGGCAGCCGTGGGCGCCGTCGCCGGTGCCGTGGCGCTGCACGCGGTCAGACAGAGACGGACCGGCTGAGCCGGGCGGGAAGAGCTGGACGCCGGGCATGAGCGGCCTGGGACGGGCGGGGGACCGGAAGAACCAGGGACCGGGACCGGCCGGGCTGGGCCGGTCGGCCCGAAGCCCGGAGGCGGGCGGCCCCGTACGGGCGGGGACCGGCCACCGGAAGGACCGCCACACGACGGCGGGCGAGGCCGGGGTTGTCCACAGGTCACACGGGGGCGTGGCGCTGACGGGCGGCCGCCTGGTGGAATGGATCAAGGGGGCCCAGGGGCCCGAAACACTTCATGCTGTCCACAACGCCCTCAGACGCGCTTTCCGGGCGTTTCGTGCCGTCGGCCGCACAAGGGGCCGTCCGGAGGACCCTCAGCGCCCCAGCGTGGCCCTGGCGAGGGCGAGCACGTGGATGGGCCGAAGACCGCCTCCGCGCGAGGACGTACCACGGCGGCTGCCCGCGTAGGTCTCGAAGGCCTCCACCGAGCTGTAGGCGGGCGACCAGTCCAGCACCCGCTCCAGGGAGTCGGTGTGCATGCCGGAGGTGTTCAGGCCCGCGCTCACGGCGCGAGCGGTGCTGGAGCTCGCGTAGTCGATCCGACCGTGCCTGGCCAGGCCGCGCAGTACCCGCAGGCCGCGCGCCGGGACGGGGAGCCGCTGGCCGCCGACGCGGCGCAGGCAGTGCGAGAGGCGGACCGAGTCCTCGCCCGCCACGTCGAAGAACCCGGTGCCGTCGCTGAGCGCCATGCGCACCAGCGCCTCGGCGCCGTCGTCCTCGTGCAGGAACTGCACGTCGGGGTCACTGCCGAGCACGGTGGGCACGAACCGCGAGTCCAGGTAACGCGTGAGCGGAGTGCTCACGGAGGGACCGATGAGGTTGGCGAACCGCAGGACGGCCACCGACAGGTCGGGGCGGCGGCGCTGGAGGCCGCGGGTGTGCCGCTCGACCTCGGCCGCGTCGTCGGCGCCCAGGGTGGCGCTGGACCGCACCACCAGGCGCCGGACGGTGGTGGAGCGCTGGGCCGCGCCGAGCACCCGCATGGTGCCCAGGACGTTGTCCTCGCGGTTGGGACGGCCCACGGTGTCCAGGCCCAGGTGCAGGACGAGCTCGGCGCCGGAGTCGGCGACGATCCTGTCCAGGCTTCCGTCGTGCAGGTCGACATGGGCGTACTCGACCCCCGGCGCGTCCGCGGGCGGCGGCGAGGAGTCCGCACCGATCACCCGGTGGACACCGGGCTCCTCGCTCAGGGTCTGCGCGACCCTGGCGGCCAGGGGTGTGGAAACCCCGGTGACGAGTACGACACGAACCATGGCGACACGTTCCTTGGGAGGAGACGGGAGCTGTTCCAGCAGGCCCGCGGACCGTTCACCTCGAGGGTGAACCGGCGACCGCGACCCGTGAGACACAACAGCGCCTCACCCAGAAAATTCCATTGCCGCGGCAAAGGCCGAGCAAGGACGGCGGTGTCTCCGCGTCCGGGCGTGCCTGGAGCGCGCCCGCGCCCGCGGAGAGACGACGTTCGCCGCTACCGGTCCTACTTCTTGTTGCGACGCGCGACACGCGTGCGCTTGAGCAGCTTGCGGTGCTTCTTCTTCGCCATCCGCTTGCGGCGCTTCTTGATGACGGAACCCATGGGATCACCTTCTCGCTGACGGAGATTACGGACATGCCGCACCGCTGGGCGGTGGAAACCGGCAAGGGGTTCGGATGCGGTCACCGGAGCCGTTCGGACACCGGCGTGCCCGGGGCCCGGAGCGGCCGGCGCGACCGGGGTGGTGTCCCCCGGGTCCGGCGCTGAGAGCGCGCACCTACCGCACCCGAAGGCCCAGCTTACCGTTACGGGTACGCGCTCCGGGTCACGCCCCGGGAAGTGCGGGCTCGTCCTTGTACAGGGCGGCGGCGGGCTCCGCGTAGCTGACGCTGGTCAACCGCTGGTCGCTGAAGGTCAGCGACGTCACGCTCGCCAGGTTGCACTCGCGCAGGTCGGGACGGTGCCAGAGGCGTTTACCCTCGGCCGCGCGGCGGGTCATCCAGATCGGCAGCTGGTGGCTGACGCACACGGCCTCGCGGCCCCACGCCGCCCGGCGGGCGATCTTGACGGCCTCCACCATGCGGGTGACGATCTCGGAGTAGGGCTCGCCCCAGGACGGCAGGAACGGGTTGTACACCCGGCTGAACACGCGGGGGTCGCGCACCGACCGCCGCGAAAGGCTCATGCCCTCGAACTTGTTGGCCGCCTCGACGAGCCGGTCGTCCAGGGTGACGGACAGGTCCGTCGCCTTCTGGAGGGGCACGGCGGTCTCCTGGGTGCGGTCCAGCGGCGAGGAGAACAGCGCCGCGATGTCGTGGCCCTCGAACCACTCCGCGGCCATCTCCGCCATCTGCTGGCCCCGGTCGCTGAGGTGGAAGCCGGGAAGCCTTCCGTAGAGCACCTTGCCTGGGTTGTACACCTCTCCGTGTCGCAGCAGGTGCACGACGGTGGTCGTCGTCATCGTGTGTGTCTTTCGTTCGGGGTCGTGGGCGTCGGGGCTGTACCGGCCCTGGGCGTCAGCCCTGGGCCTCGGCCGCGGCGCGGGCCGCCCTGGGCAGCGCCGAGACCACCCGGTCCACGGCGGCGGCGTCGTGCGCGGCGGAGAAGAACCAGGCCTCGAAGGCTGCGGGCGGCAGGTACACGCCCTGGTCGAGCATGGCGTGGAAGAACGCGGAGAAGACCGCGGTGTCGGTGGTGCGCGCGGTGTCGAAGTCGACGGCCTCCTGGTCGGTGAAGAACACCGTGAAGAGGTTGCCGCCGTTCTGGATCCGGTGGACGACCCCGGCCGCGCCGAGCGCGTTGGAGACCTCGGCCGAAACCTGGGCGGAGACCTCGTCGATGCGGGCGTAGACCTCGGGGGTGGCACCCCGCAGGGTGGCCAGTCCGGCGGCGGTGGCCAGCGGGTTCCCGGACAGGGTGCCCGCCTGGTAGACGGGGCCGTCGGGAGCGAGGCGGTCCATGATCTCGGCACGGCCGCCGAACGCGGCGGCGGGCAGGCCGCCGCCCATGACCTTGCCGAAGGTCATGAGGTCGGGGGCGACCCCCTCCAGGCCGAACCAGCCCGAGGCGCTGACGCGGAAGCCGGTGAGGACCTCGTCGAGGATGAGGAGGGCGCCGTTGGCGTGCGCGATCTCCTTGATCCGGGCGTTGAACCCGTCCCGGGGCGCGACGACGCCCATGTTGGCGGGGCAGGCCTCGGCGATCACGCAGGCGATCTCGTCGCCGTGCTCGGCGAAGGCGCGCTCGACCGCCCCGGGGTCGTTGTAGGGCAGCACGAGGGTGTCGGCGGCGCTGGCCCCGGTCACGCCCGGGGAGTCGGGCAGGGCGAAGGTGGCCAGGCCCGAACCGGCGGAGGCCAGGAGGGCGTCGACGTGGCCGTGGTAGTTGCCCGCGAACTTGACGACCTTGCTGCGTCCGGTGAAGCCGCGCGCGAGGCGGATCGCGGACATCGTGGCCTCGGTGCCGGAGTTGACGAGGCGGACCTTCTCCACGGGGGTGCGTCCGACGATCAGCTCGGCCAGCTCGACCTCGCCGGGGGTCGGCGCGCCGTAGGAGGTCCCGGCGTCGACCGCGCCGTGGAGGGCCTCGACGACGGCGGGGGCCGCGTGGCCGAGGACCAGCGGTCCCCACGAGCACACCAGGTCGACGTACTGGCGGCCGTCGGCGTCGGTGAGGTAGGGGCCCTCGCCCTTGACGAAGAAGGGCGGGGTGCCGCCGACGGCGCCGAAGGCACGGACGGGGGAGTTCACGCCGCCGGGCACGACGGCGGAGGCACGCTGGAAAAGCTCTGCTGAAGTCTGTTGAGTACCCACCTCACCAGTGTGTCAGCTGTGTCCGGTACCGGGACCATGACCCGCCTCGCGTCGCCCGAGGTCCCGGCGTCGGCGCCTGGGTCAGTGTCGGGGCCGGGGGCGGATCAGAGCGCGGATCAGCTGGTGAATCCGTGTGCTGGGGTCGCCCGTCGGCGGCAGGCGCTCGGCGCGTTCGCGGCGGCCTCAAGACCATGGGCGAAGTCCTCGAAGCGGGTCGCGCCCTTGCTCCATCGGGGCAGGAGCGCCCTGAGTTCTCTCTCGGCCCTGGCCGCGGTGACGAGTGCGGATCGGTGGTCCCTGAGGTGAAGGATGAGCCAGGTCTCGAAGGTGGGGGTGGAGGGAGCGGTCTCGCAGACAACGAGGTAGACGCGCCTCTCCTCGCGGTGCGGCCTGCGACGGTCGAGGCTCGTCTCCCTCTGTTCCCTCTTGCGCCGCTTGCTCACGAGGTGGCTTCCTCCGACTTCCGTGCCTGCTCGCGCCTGTGCAGGGCGTCCCGGAAAAGTTCGTCGTCCACGTCCGGAACCGCACCGTAGCGGCCCGTGAGGTAGCGCCGGGCGCGGTTGTCGTCTCCCCGGGGCTTGAAGTCGCTGAGCGGGTAGAGCGAGGTCCGTCCCCGGTCGTCCTTGTCCACGAACCAGATGTGGTCGCGCTTGAGGACCTCCTCGCCGCGTACGCGTCCGAGGAGTGCCGCGTCGTGGCTGGTGAAGACCAGTTGGGCGCCCTTGGGGTTGTGTTCTTCGTCCTGAAAGAGGGAGATGACCTTGGCGGAGAGGTAGGGGTGGAGGCTGGCGTCGATCTCGTCGACCACGAGGACGCCCCCTGCTTCCAGGGCACGTTGGGCGTCGAAGCCGATCGTGGTGAACGCTCGGGTGCCCAGTGACTCCTCCTCCCACAGGAGCGGGGTCGCGGACTCGTCTCCTCGGTGGTGGAAGAGGAGCGTGGTGCGTTCGCGGATCAGGCTTTCGAGGAGCGCCACATAGGACGACTTACCACTGCCCGTCGCGAGGTGGACGGTCTGGGACTTTCGATCATCACGCTGCTCCTGCGAGACCCTTTGCGGCGGCCACTGAAGGAACCGATTATGCGCGGGCAGGGATGTTTCGGCGGTCGCTGTCTCCGACTCGGAGCCGGAACGCTGATCATGCGGTTCCACGGACTCGATGCCGGTGTCAGCGGACTTCAGGAGACGCCCGAGGTCAGCCATGTGCTCCTTGGAGGCCGCTCCTCCGCGTAGCCAGGCCGGGTGGTCCGGGCTGCGTTCCGTGGCGGACACCAGACTCTCGGAGAACCAGCGGTAGACCGGTTCCACCTCTGTGTTCGAGGCGCGAGCGGCGACGGTGAGGAAGAGGACGTTCCGGCCGGTGATCTCCTTGACCTGCCGCAGTTTGCCCGAGGCCTGGTCACCGAAGACGAACTCCTCCCCATCTCGCTCGAACACGACGCGTCTGCGCTGTCTGGGGTAGCTGTACAGCCACTCCTCCACGACCTGCTCGTCATTGACCCCGAAGCCGTAGGTGTGCCGGACTCCGTCGATCACGAGGTCGACCACGAACGTGGAGGGTTCCTCCCGGGCGTCCGCACTCAGCTTGAAGGGGTGGCGCTGGACGCCGCCTCCCGGCTCGTTGTGGCTCATCGACCACCGAACGGTGTCCCGCATGAAGGAGAGGGCGTCCAGGAGGTTCGACTTGCCCGAGGCGTTGGCCCCGAAGACCCCCGCGACCGTGGTGGCCTCCCAGTCGGCCTCCTGCGGGCGGGCGTCGTCGTAGACGGGAGTGAGCAGGAGTTGCTGCTCCTCGCGGATGGACTTGTGGTTCTCGACGCGGAAACTCAGCAGCATCGCGGCACTCTCCTCGTAAGTCGAGCGGCTTCACCGATTTTTGCGCGGAAGAACCACACACGACAAGCATGCCATGAGGCCTTGTCCCACACACGTGTGTGCCCCGTCCTTGTGCCCGAACCGGAAGGGGAGAGGGGCGAGGCCCTGCCCCACACGCGTGTGCCCCGTCCCCTGGGGACAGGGACGGGGCACACGGGAGTCCGCTCAGTGTCGGGGGGCGTAGCCGTCCCGGGCGGAGGCACTGGTGTCGGGCAGGGGCGGCGCGATCGTGCCGGGGGCGTCCGGAGCGTCCGGCCGTTCGGCGCGTACCAGCGGGCGCAGGCGGTCGTTGCGGGCGAGCAGCTCCACGAGGGCGGTCATCGGGCGGGACGCGACGAGGGAGACCAGGGCCGCGACGGTGGCGCCGACAAGGAGTCCGACGGTGACGTCGTGGGGGTAGTGGACGCCGACGAAGACCCGGGAGAAGGCCTCCAGGACGGCGATCAGCACGGCGAGGACGGCGATGCGGCGCCAGGCGAGGATGAGCGCCGCGGCGGCGGCGCCCGCGATCGCGGCGTGGTTGCTCGGGAAGGACCAGTCGCCGAGCGGGTCGCAGGTGGCGATCGTGGTCAGGTCGGTCATCGCCTGGCAGGGGCGCATCTGCTCGAAGAACGACTTCACCGTGCGGCTGACCGCGTAGGCGACGACGGTGGCGACGGGAGCGAACAGGGCCAGGCCGACCAGGCGGGAGTCCACGGAGCGGGCTCGCCACCAGGCGGCGAGGAAGAGGACGGCGAACACGCCGAGGAAGAGGTCGGTGCCCACGTAGGCGACGCTCCGCACCCAGGGGTCCAGGTCCGCCGTGAACCCGATCAGGGCCCGGGACCAGGCGGCGCTGACGGCGAGGATCTCAGAGACCATCTCTCTCCATTGGGTCGGTCAGGGGGGAGGGTCGCGCGCAGGGGGGATGGACTGGGCGACGTCCCGTCCAAAGGTGACGGGAATCCCACGCTTCGGTGACAGGAAAGGCTTCATCCTGTCATCAACCGGGACCTCTCGGACCCGCGAAGCGGCCGTACCGACGAAAGAGACGGACGGCACCGACGAAGGAGTCGCCGTGCCGCCCGGAAGGCCCGGCGTACCGATGAGTAGTTTGGGGGTGACCACCCTCCCGGCGGTGCCCATCCGCCTTTCCGAGAAGGAGCCCTGATGACCTCGAACTTCTCCACGGCGGACCTCGTCGACGACCACGGAGACACCCTGCGCAGCTGCTCCACGCAGTTTCGTCGGTTCGGGGGGCGCGCGGTGTTCTCGGGCCGGATCCGCACGGTTCGGTGCCACGAGGACAACGGCCTGGTCAGGCAGGTCCTCAACACCCCGGGCGACGGCGCGGTCCTGGTGGTGGACGGCGGCGGCTCGCTGCGGTCGGCCCTGATGGGAGACATGATCGCCGAGGCCGCCGTGGCCAACGGCTGGGCCGGAACCGTGATCTTCGGCGCGGTCCGCGACACCCGCGCCCTGGGCGGGCTGGACCTGGGCGTGAAGGCGCTGGGCTCCAACCCCCGCAAGTCCCTCAAGGACGCCGCCGGTCGCCTGGACGTGCCCGTGACCTTCGGCGACGTCACGTTCGTGCCGGGCGAGTGGCTCTACAGCGACGAGGACGGCGTGGTGGTGAACGCCGAGGAGATCGCGGTCTGACACGCGGCGGAGCGCACGTGAACAACAGGACACACGTGGACGGCGGTACGCCCCGGGAAGCGGGAGCGTCCGGTGGAGGAGCTCACTCCCGCCCTTCCCCGGTCTCGGTGGCCAGGCGGTGCAGGCGCTCGATCTCCGCCAGGGGGTCCTCACCGCGGATCGACCGGAGCGCCTCGGTCTCGATCCGGACGCGCCCCACGGTGTCGGCCAACTCGGCGTTGGAGCGGTTCGCCTCCTCCTGCGCGAGGTAGGAGCGGATGTGGACGAGGGCCTCGGAGATGACGTCGGCGCGCCGGCGCAGCTGGCCCAGGAGTTCGTGCTCCTCCTCGGCACGGGTCCGGTCGAAGGCCCCCAGCTGCTCGTCGACCTGGGCGGAGTGGCGGTCCAGGTCCGCCAACTGCTGACGCAGTTCACCGATGGGAGCGCCCACGGCGTCCGCGCGTTCCAGGAGGTCCTGGGTGATGCGGACCTGTCGGCGCAGGTCCACTGCGAAGGGACCCGCGGTTCCCTCCACGGCCGCCTGCGGGGGCGCGGGCCGCTCGGGGAGCGACTCGCGCCGCTCCTCCAGGATCCTGCGCGCCCCGCGCCGTGAGGTCTCGACCGCCAGGACGACGACCCCTCCGAGCAGGAGCACTCCGAGCAGGGAGAGCAGGACGAGGATGCCGATGAGTAGCGGAGTGATGGCGGTCACCTCACTTTCAGATGGCCCACGCTAGCGCAACGCTCCCAGAAGCCCGTGACTCCTGGGAGCCCTGTGGCCAAAGGGCTTGATGACGCGCGTGGCTACTCCAGTCCGAAGATCGCCGAAGCCTCCGGAGAGACGCGGCGCGGCTGCCTCAGCCCTCCCGCTTTCCGCGCCTCCGTCCCGCTCACTCAGGACCGGTATAGTATGGCCGGTATAGTTATTGGTTACTGGGAAGGGCTCCGCATGATCGAGATCCTCAAACCCGCCGAGCTGGCCCGAGCCAAGGACACGGGCGCCCTGGTCGCCCACATCCTCCAGACGGTGCGGAGCCGCAGCACGGTCGGCACGAACCTCCTGGACATCGACCGGTGGGCCCGGGAGATGATCACCGAGGCCGGAGCGCAGTCCTGCTACGTCGACTACGCGCCGTCCTTCGGACGCGGGCCGTTCGGCCACTACATCTGCACGGCCGTCAACGACGCCGTGCTCCACGGGCTGCCCCACGACTACGCGCTCGCCGAAGGCGACCTGCTCACGCTCGACCTCGCCGTCTCCAAGGCCGGGGTCGCCGCGGACTCCGCCATCAGCTTCGTCGTGGGCGAGTCGAGGCCCCCGGAGAGCGTCGCGATGATCCGTGCGACCGAACGCGCCCTGAGCGCGGGGATCGCCGCCGCCCGGCCCGGGGCCCGTGTCGGCGACGTCTCCCACGCCATCGGATCGGTCCTCAGCGCGGCGGGGTACCCGATCAACACCGAGTTCGGCGGTCACGGCATCGGGTCGACGATGCACCAGGACCCGCACGTCCCCAACACCGGACAGCCCGGCCGCGGATACAAGCTGCGTCCCGGACTGCTGCTCGCACTGGAGCCGTGGGTCATGGCGGACACCGCCGAGCTCGTCACCGACGCCGACGGGTGGACGCTGCGCAGCGCGACGGGTTGCCGGACGGCGCACAGCGAGCACACGATCGCCATCACCGACGGCAAAGCCGAGATCCTCACCCTGCCGAAGTGACCGTCCCGCCGCCGCTCACGCGACTGGCCCGCGCCGCCGACCAGTACGCCCGGCTGGGCTCCGGGGAAGCTCCCACAGACCTCAGGCGGAGAACTCCTCGCTCGCGTCGGCGAGGATGTCGAGCACCACGATCGGGTCGGGCAGCACCACGGCCCCGTCCGCGGCGCGCGGGGGGCGGATCCAGGTGACGCGGTCGCCGGAGGGCAGCAGCGAGGGGGCGCCGAGCACGAAGCTGTCCCGACAGTGCCAGCGCAACCCCGGCATCTCCTCCACGGCCTCGGGCACGCAGTCCAGGTGGCAGGACCACCACTCGTCCTCGTCCACCGGCGAGCGGGTCGCCACGAAGAACAGGTAGCGCGAGGACTCCACCGCCGCGACCGGGCCCGCGGGGACGCCCGAGCGGCCCATGCGCGCCAGCGCCATCACACCCGCCTCGCGGGGGACGTCGAACACGTCGAAGACCCGGCCGGTGGGCAGGATGATGTTCGCGTCGGGGGTGGCCGTCCACCACCGCCGGATGGTGTCGGTGTCGGTGCTGGCCTCCACGCCCCAGGCCATCGTCACGGGGTGCGCCGCCGGGTCCGGACAGCCCATCCGGTCGCAGCTGCACGCGCGGTCCTGCCCCGGCGAGGTGCCGCGCGCCACCGGCCAGCCCAGCTCGGCGTAGCCCAGAGCGGCGTCCAGCATGCTGTCCGCCGCATGGCGGCGCTTACGTCGGTACAGAACCTCGGCCATGGAGCCTCCCCGGTGTTCGCTCGTCTTCCAGGCGCGGCCTCGCCGTCGTGGGAGGCCCGGCGCCCGGAGACCGCGACCGGGGCGAGGGGCCTGGTCGCGCTACCGCAGCAGGCGGGCGGCCTCGGTCGCCCAGTAGGTGAGGATCTGCTCGGCCCCCGCCCTCCGGTAGGAGGTCAGTGTCTCCGTGATGGCCCGCTCGCGGTCGATCCAGCCCCGCTCCGCGGCCGCCTCGATCATCGCGTACTCGCCGCTGACCTGGTAGGCCGACACCGGTACCGGAGAGGCCTCGGCGACCTTGGCCACGATGTCGAGGTAGGCCAGGCCGGGCTTGACCATCACCATGTCCGCGCCCTCGGCGACGTCCAGGGCCACCTCGCGCAGCGCCTCGCGCGCGTTGGCGGGGTCCTGCTGGTAGCCGGAGCGGTCGCCGAACTGCGGCGCGCCCTCCGCGGCCTCGCGGAAGGGGCCGTAGAACGCCGACGCGTACTTGGCGGCGTAGGCCAGGATCGGCACCTGGCCGTGTCCGGTGCGGTCCAGCCCGGCGCGGATCGCCGCGACCTGGCCGTCCATCATGCCGCTGGGCGCCACCACGGCGGCGCCCGCCTCGGCCTGGGCGGCGGCGACGGACGCGTACCGCTCCAGGGTGAGGTCGTTGTCGACGTGCCCGTCGACCTCCAGCGGGCCGCAGTGGCCGTGGTCGGTGTACTCGCACAGGCACAGGTCGGCCATCACCACGAGGGCGTCGCCGACCTCGGCGGACAGGTCGCGCAGGGCGGCCTGGACGATCCCCTCGGGGTCGTCGGCGGCCGAGCCGTGCGCGTCCTTGTGCGCGGGGATGCCGAACAGCATCACCCCGCCGACCCCGGCGGCGGCCGCCTCATGGGCCGCCTTGCGCAGGCTGTCACGCGTGTGCTGCACCTGGCCGGGCATCGAGGAGATGGCCACCGGCTCGGTGATGCCCTCCTTGACGAACATCGGCAGGACGAGGTTCTCGGGGCGGACCCGGGTCTCGGCGACCAGACGGCGCAGCGCCGGTCCGCGGCGCAGGCGGCGCGGCCGGACCACGGGGAAGGCGGCGTCGTTGCTGGAGGCGTTCATCACGGGGCTCCCGGGGAAGGTTCGTGCGTCGGTGGCGGTGTGGTCTCTCAGAGCTTGCGGCGGCGACCGCGCCTCTTCTGGCTGGGTTTGAGGACGGGTTTGCCCGCCTCGACCGCCTCGCGCCTCTTTTCGGCACCGTACTCCGAAAGGGCCTGCGCGAGGGCGGAAACCGAGGCTTTGGGCGCCACGACGTCGACACGCAGGCCGAACTCGATCGCGGTCCTCTCCGTCTCGGGGCCGATGACGGCGATGGCGGTGGTGTTGTGCGGCTTGCCCGCGATCCCCACCAGGTTGCGCACCGTGGAGGAGGACGTGAACAGCACCGCGTCGAAGCCGCCGCCCTTGATCGCCTCCCGGACGGGCGCGGGCGGGGGTGCGGCGCGCACGGTGCGGTAGGCGGTGACGTCGTCGACCTCCCAGCCGAGCTTGTCCAGCCCGGCGGAGAGGGTCTCGGTGGCGATGTCGGCGCGCGGCAGCAGGACCCGCTCGATCGGGTCGATCTCGGCGTCGTAGGGCGGCCACACCGAGACCAGGCCCGAGCTGGACTGCTCCTCCTCGGGCGGGGCCAGGTCGGGCTGGATGCCGAACTCGCGCACGGCACGTGCGGTGGCATCGCCGACGACGGCGACCTTGACCCCGGCGAACGCGCGCGCGTCCAGGCCGTAGGACTCCAGGCGCTCGCGGATGGCCCGGACCGCGTTGACGGAGGTGAAGGCCACCCACTGGTAGCGGCCGGTGACCAGGCCGCGGACGGCGCGCTCCATCTGCTGCGGGGTGCGCGGCGGCTCCACGGAGATGGTGGGCACCTCCTCGGGCACCGCGCCGTAACCGCGCAGCTGGTCGGACAGGGCGGCGGCCTGTTCCTTGGTGCGGGGCACCAGGACGCGCCAGCCGAACAGTGGACGGCTCTCGTACCAGGACAGCTCGGCCTGGCGGCCCGCGGCGGGGCCGACGACCATCAGCGCGGGCGCGGTGACGTGGTGGCCCTTGGCGTCCTTGGCCTTGAGCTCGGCGACGAGCCGCCCCAGGGTGGAGGAGACCGTGGTCTGGCGGGTGGTGCCGCCCGCGCGCACGACCGCGACGGGGGTCGTGGCGGGTCGTCCTCCGGCGATGAGGGTCTTGCACAGCACGTCGAAGCCGGGTCCCTGGTGCTCGACCGGCTCCCCCGCGGGCGCGTCGCCGCCCATGACGACCAGGGTGGCGCCGCTGGCGGCGGCCTCGTGCCAGTCGACCCCTCCGCCGCCGTGCGCGCGGGCGTTGAGCACGCGCACCTCGGGGCTGTCCGCGTCCAGCAGCGGCACGCCCGCGAAGGTCGGCACGGAGGTGATCGCGGAGACGCCGGGGGCGACCTCGACCTCGACCCCGGCCTCGTGGCAGGCGGAGACCAGTTCGGCGCCGCGGCAGCCGAAGAACGGGTCGCCGGAGTAGAGGCGGACCACCCTCTGCCCGTCGCGGGCGCGGGCCACCGCCAGGGCGTTGACGTCGCCTCCGCACTCGCCCGCCTCGATCACGGAGACGTCCTCGGAGCAGTGCGAGAGGAGTTCGGCGCGAAAGCCCGAGAGCTCCTCGGCTGCGGGCTCGCGCAGGGCGATGACCACGTCGGCGTGGCTCAGCAGCTCGGCGCCGCGCAGGGTGAGCAGGTCGGCGCCGCCCGGACCGGAACCGACCAGGGCGACGTGCCCGGCCCGCGCTGCGGCGCGCGGCTCCTCCGGCTGGGGGTTGGCGTTGGCGTTCACGTACTGGCTCCTCTGTGTGGGTCGCCGCGCCCCGGTGTGCGGCGCCGGGGGCGGCGGTACGGCGGGCCCAGGCCGAGGAGGCCCGCCGGCTGCTCCTGCTTAGGGCGTGTCCCTCTCCGCGAAGGCCTCGGCCACGATGCGGTCGGCTCCCTCGGCGATCATCTGGCGGGCCAGGTCCCGGCCGAGCGCGGTGGCGGCGGCCAGGTCCCCGGGCGAGGCGAGGTCGGCGGCGCGCTCGCGGCGCACGGCCTCGGCCCCGTCGGTGGCGACCACGGCGGCGCGCAGGCGCAGGCGGCCCGCCTCGGCGTCGTACTGGGCGTAGGCGCCGACCGGGGCGGCGCAACCGGCCTCCAGCTCGGCGAGCACGGTGCGCTCGGCGACGACCTCGGCGCGGGTGGCGGGGTGGTCGACCGAGGCCAGGTAGGCGAGGTCGCCGTCGAGGCGCTCGGCGGAGCACTCGACGGCGAGGGCGCCCTGGCCGGGCGCGGGCAGCATCTGCTCGGGCTCGAAGACCTCGGTGACGTCGTCGGTCCGGCCGACGCGGCCGAGTCCGGCGTAGGCCAGGACGACGGCGTCGAGCTCTCCGGAGGCGACCTTGCCCAGACGGGTCTCGGCGTTGCCGCGGATCGGGACGTAGACCAGGTCCGGGCGCAGCGCGGCGAGCTGGGCGACCCGGCGCGGGGAGCCGGTGCCGATCCTGGCCCCCGCGGGCAGGTCGGCGAACTTCAGCCCGTCGCGCGCGCACAGGGCGTCGCGCGGGTCGTCGCGCTCGGGGATGGCGGCCAGCACGAGCCCCTCGGCGGGCGTGGTGGGCAGGTCCTTGAGCGAGTGGACGGCGAAGTCGACGCCGCCCGCGTGGAGCTCGTCGCGCAGCGCGTTGACGAACACGCCGGTGCCGCCGAGCTGGGTCAGGTGCGCCTTGGTGACGTCGCCGAAGCTGGTGATCAGCTCCAGCTCGATCACCCTGCCGGTGCGTTCGGTGATGGCGTCGGCGACCATCCGCGACTGGCTGGTGGCCATGGTGCTGCGGCGGGTGCCGAGCCGGGCCGGGGCGCCGTCGGCGGACGTGCCGTGGTCGGATGCGCCGTGGGAGGGCGTGCCGGTCATGAATTCTCCTGTGCGGTCCGTGCCGCGGCGGCGGTGCCCTCGGGGGCGGTGAGCGCCTCGGGGCTTGCGGGGTCGAGTGCGAAGAGTTCCCTCAGTGCCGCCTCGTAGGACTCCCCGTCCGGTGCGGCGGCCAGCTCCTTGACGCGCACGGTCGGTCTGTGCAGGAGCTTGTCGGCGACGCGGCGCATGGCGCGGCTGATCTCCTCGCGCGTGCGGTCGTCGAGGTCGGCGGGCAGGCGGCCGTGCAGGCGCGACAGCTCGGCGTCCACCACGTCCCTGGCCTGGGCGCGCAGGGCGACGACGGTGGGGGTCACCTGGTGGGCGCGGCGAACCGCGCGGAACTCGCTGACCTCCTCGTCGACGATGCCGCGCACGAGGGTGAGCGCGCTGTCGCGGCCGGTGTCGGCGCCGGGCGCGGTGGCGGCGGCCTGGCGCAGGTCCTCGATGTCGACCAGGCGCACGCCGGGCAGCTCGCGCACGGCCGGGTCGATGTCGCGGGGCAGCGCGAGGTCGAGGAAGACCAGGGGCCGCGTGCGCCCGGCGGTGGCGGCGGCCACGGCGTCGGCGTTCAGGACCAGGCCCTGGGCTCCGGTGCAGGAGATGACGAGGTCGACCTCGGCCAGGACGCCGACGGCGTCGGCGAAGGGGACGGCGCGGGCGTCGACGGTGTCGTAGGCCTCGGTGAGGCACTCGGCCAGGCGCGCGGCCCGGTCGAAGGTGCGGTTGGCCACGACGACCGCCTCCGCGCCCTGGCGGGAGACGGTGTTGGCGGACAGGGCGCTCATGGACCCGGCGCCGAGGACGAGGACGCGCACGCCCGTGAGGGGGCCGTGCGCGGGCCGGGCGAGTCCGGGCGCGTCGGCGGTGTCGCCCGGGGCCGCGGACATGGGGCAGCCCGCGGGGGGCAGTGAGCCCACGGTCTGGGCGGTCTGGACGGCGGTGGTCTGCGGCGCGCCGGTCGGGCCGAGCCCGAGGCCGCCGGAGGCGACGGTGAGGCCGAAGCTGACCATGTCGGCGCCCGCGTGGTCGAGATGGGTCTCGGTGTGGGCGCGCTTGCCCACGCGCAGGGCGCGCTGGCCCAGGTCGTTGAGGACGCGGCCGACGGAGCCCGTCTCCTGGCCCTCCTTGAGGGCGTCGCGCACCTGGCCGAGGATCTGGCCCTCGCCAAGAACCATGGAGTCGAGCCCGCAGGTGACGGAGAACAGGTGCTGGACCGCGCGGTCCTCGTAGTGGACGTAGAGGTGTTCGGAGAGCTCTCCGAGGGGGACCCCCGTGTGCCAGGAGAGCAGCTCGGTGATGGCCGAGACGCCGCCATGGAAGGCGGAGACGTCGGCGTAGACCTCGGTGCGGTTGCAGGTGGAGACCACCATGACCTCGTTGACGGGCTCGGAGCCGACCATCTCCGCGACCGCGTTGCCGCGGGTCTCCCCGTTCAGCGCGACACGTTCGAGGAGCGCCACCGGCGAACTCCGATGGCTCAACCCCACGGCCAGGACACTCATCCGCACTACTCCTATGCAGGCACCACACAGCGTCTTCGTATGCCCCGGCGGCGGCCAGGCCGCCGGAGGCGCGGCGCACGCTCGCTCATCGCCCACCGCTCACGCGGGCCTCACGGCCCGGATCGTCCATTCCTCACGTCACGTCAGCTCCAGTCCCGCGCGTTCCGCGCCGCGGCCGTCGCCATCGGCCCTGCGCTGCGCGTGGAAGGCGAGGATCTGGAGTTCGATGGACAAGTCGACCTTACGCACATCGACCCCGTCCGGCACATTGAGTACGACCGGCGCGAAGTTGAGGATGCTGGCCACCCCCGCCTCGACGAAACGCGTCGCCACGCCCTGCGCGGAGGCCGCCGGTGTCGTGATGACACCGATGGAAACTCTCTCGGAACGGACAACCTCCTCCAGGTTGTCAATATGCCTCACGTCCAGGGACGCGACACTCTGCCCCACCATCGCCGGGTCCGCGTCGAGCAGCGCCGCGATACGGAACCCGCGGGTCCCGAACCCCCCGTAGTTGGCCAGTGCGCGGCCCAGGTTGCCGATCCCGACGATGGCCACGGCCCAGTCCTGGGTGAGACCAAGCTCACGCGAGATCTGGTAGACGAGGTACTCCACCTCGTAACCCACGCCACGCGTCCCGTAGGACCCGAGGTGGGACAGGTCCTTGCGCAGCTTGGCGGAGTTCACACCGGCCGCGGAGGCGAGGTCCTCGGAGGAGACGGTGAGGGTGCCGCGGTCCTGGAGGCTCTGGAGGGCGCGCAGGTAGACGGGGAGCCGGGCCACGGTGGCCTCCGGAATGCCCCTCTCCCGGGGCCTTGGTGGACGACTGGTCACAGGCGGGCGCTCCTGGGCAGCGGTCGGCGGGCGGGCGCGGAGGCGGTCCGGGCGGGAGGCGGGCCGCCAGGACCGGCGCGGGGAGCGGACGGGCTGCTGCCGCCGCACTCCCCCGGCATGTCTTGGGGTACCTAGATTACGTGCTTGTGAAAGCACGCACAAAGTGGGGTCCGCTGTGACGGCGGGCTCATAAGTTCCCACCGGCAAGGGCCCCGGCGCCCCCGCGCAAACCTCCGGTGCGCACGTCGGCAATTCGGGACAACCAAAGAACGTCAAATGTGCATATTTGTGGGCACAGTCGTAGTTTTCGGGCTCACTCAGCTCTCTGGCGGAGCCATCCTCCGAGGGTGACGGAAACGTTTTCGGGCTCACTCTCTCCTGAGGGAGCCCGTCCCCCTGAGAGCCGTCGGAAACGCCTCCGGCCGTCTCCTGACCCTCCGGCGACGCCTCCTGAGGTCCACCGGGACTCCTGCTCCCCGCTCGACTGCTCCCCGCCCGGCCCTCCGGTGCGGCGTCCCCTGAGAGCGACCGCGCGTCCGCTCAGCCGCCCAGGGCGGAGCGCAGGCGGTCCTCGCCCACCCTCCAGAAGTCGTGGCGGCGCCCGTCCACGAACGTCACCGGGATCTTGTCCCAGTACTCCTCGCGTTCGTCCGCGCCGACCTCGTCGAGCTGGCGCACCGCCCGGCTGGCGCCGAGTTCGTCCGTGACCCGCTCGATGACCCCCCAGGCGTCCTCGCACAGATGGCATCCCGGTTTGCCGAGCATCACCACGCGGGCCTGGCCCGCCCACTGGGGCGTTTCCGCCATGTTCCCCTCCTGTTTCCGGAGCCGTACGGCCCCTCAGCCGCCCGCGAAGGGCGGTAGGACCTCGATCACAGTGCCGTCCGCGACCGGCACGTCACCGTGCGCTCTGCGCCCGACCGGGCGCTCGTCGACCAGCAGTGAGGAGGATCCGAGTACGCGCTGGAAGCGGTCGTCCGGATGCAGCCGACACGCCGCCTCCAGGGCCTCCGCGAGCGTGGCGGCCCCGACCGTTTCCTCGGCGGTTCCGGCGGCCTCCTTGGCCGCTGCCCAGTACCTGATAGTGCACTTCGCCATCCGTTGATTATCCTTGGTGTTGCTCGGAGGCGACGAATTGGACATCTTCACCGGGGGCAATGGCGCCTTCGATCGCCCGCGCAGAGCGGGGTGACGAGAAGAGACGCATGAGCCATCTGCTGCTGTTGACGAACTCGAACGAACCGTCCGACCACGTACTTCCCGCCCTCGGTCTCCTTCTGCACTCGGTGCGGGTGGCACCGGCGGAGGCGGGGGCCCTGCTGGCGTCGAACGCGGGCGGCGGCTCCGGCGCTCCGGTCGACGCCATCCTGGTCGACGCGCGGACCGACCTCGCCGCGGCCCGCAACTTCTGCCGCCTGCTCGACACCACGGGCCTGGACTGCCCCCTGATGGTGATCCTGACCGAGGGCGGCGTCGCGGCGCTGACCCCCGACTGGCAGGTGAACGACTTCATCCTGTCCACCGCCGGTCCCGCGGAGGTCGAGGCGCGCCTGCGGCTGGCCGTGGGATCGGCCGAGGCCGGGACGGACGACCCCGACGAGATCCGCAGGGGCGATCTCGTCATCGACGAGGCCACCTACATCGCGCGGCTGCGCGGCCGCATCCTCGACCTCACCTTCAAGGAGTTCGAACTGCTCAAGTTCCTGGCGCAGCACCCCGGCCGGGTGTTCACCCGGGCGCAGCTGCTCCAGGAGGTGTGGGGCTACGACTACTTCGGCGGCACCCGCACCATCGACGTCCACGTGCGGCGCCTGCGCGCCAAGCTGGGCTCGGAGTACGAGTCGCTGATCGGCACCGTGCGCAACGTGGGCTACCGCTTCGTGCCCGACCCGGTCGCCAAGGCGCCCGCGGCCGTGCCGGAGGGGGTCGACGTCCCGCCCACCGCGCGCTCCGCCGAGCCCAGCGCGACGTAGCGGCCGGGCTGACGCAGCCCGCGGGGAGCCGCCTCCTCCCGCCCGCGGACGACTCCGGGGCGCCCGTGCGGGCGCCCCGGAGTCGTTTCCGGCCGCCCCGGGACCCGGCGCTCGCGCGTTCACCGCTCCGTGCCTCACCGACAGCGGAGGCCGACGACCGCCGGGCCGACGGGGCCGCGGGGGCTGTCGCCCCCGGGTCCACCGACCGTCGGCGCTGTGGGGCCTGCCGCCTCCGGGTCCACCGACCGCGCTCCCGGGCTCAGCCGTCCCGCGGACGAACGGCGTGAGAACGGACATCCGAACGCTCGTGTTCGACGGCCCCAGGTCCTAAGATCGTGTGGGCACCCCCACGCCGGGACGTCAGGCGCGGCGAAACTCCCCGCGGCCGGGTGCTCAGAAGCTGCCTTGGCGCGCCATCCGCGAGGAGGAGAACGCCCCGATGCCCACAAACGCCGCGAGACCCCCGCTCACCCCCGGACGCCGCCGCACGGCCGTCGCCCTGGGAGCCGTCTTCGTCGGTTCCAGTCTGGTCGCCGTCATGTCCCCGGCCCACGCGGAGCCGAGCCCCTCAGCGTCCGCCTCCCCGTCGGTCCCGCCCTCGACGCCGCCGTCCGCCTCCCCGGAGCCCGTCGCATCGGCCGTCATCTCCTTCGGGCGGGCCTCCGACGAGGTGGAGCTGGGCACTTCCGTCCCGGCCAACCCCCTCACCGCGACCAACACCGGCGACGCCAGCGTCTGCCTGCTCGCGATGGGCGTGAACACCGACGGGTTCCGCGTCGAGGGGTTCACGCCCCAGGAGGTCGCCCCGGGCGACGCGGCGCCCGCCGGAGAGGTCACCGGCGCGACCCGCGTGTCCGCCGAGGTCGTGGCCACCCTCACCTACGCGCTCGCCCAGGAGGGCGTCGAGTGCGCGGCCCTGGACCCGGCGAACGAGCACACCGTCTCCACCGGCACGTGGACGGTCTCGATCGCCAAGCCGGAGCCCACCACTCCCCCGGAGCAGACCGAGGAGCCCACGGACAAGCCCACCGAGGACCCGGACGAGACCAAGGAACCCCCCGACCCGCCCGACCCGCCCGCGTCGGACGACGACCGCGAGGAGAACTCCGGCGGCGGTTCTGGCGGTTCTGGCGGTTCGGGCAACGGCGGCCGGTCCGGCGGCTCAGGCGACACGCCCCGCTCCTCCGGAGGCGTGGAGGACGTGCCCACCAGCGACGTGCCCACCACCCGCGACAGCTTCCCGGACCTGCCGAGCGACGAGGCCGCCCTGCCCGGGGTCGTGCCCGGCGCGGAGAACCTCGCCGAGCTGCCGACGGTGACCCCCGGCGCGCAGGACGACGACCTCGACGGCACCGAGGTGGCCGCCGATCACAGCGACCTGGGACCGAACATGGCCCCGGCGGTGCTGCTCGCCGCGTTCCTCCTCGCGCTGCTGCTCGCGGCCCCGCTCGCACCGGTGCGGCGCGTCCGTGTCGGCGGCGGCTACCAGGGCAGGCGCCGCAGGAAGTAGGACGTCCCGGAGCCGCTCCCCGGCGGCCGCGCCGCCGGGGAGCGGCTCCGGCGACGCGCGGGGCGGGGCAGCTACCAGGACAAACACCCCGCCAGCCGTGGCTGACGGAAGTCCTACGGTCGCCCCGTCGTAGGCTTTCGGTCCATGGACACCCCGCTAGTCACCGATGACCTGGACCGGACCCTGGCCGAACAGGTGCTGACTCTCGCCGAGACCGCACGCGCGGCCGACGGGGTCGCACCGCTGTCGGAGCACACCCTGCTCCGCGTCAGACACGGCGCTCCCTCGGGGAGCAGCCGCTTCCACCTGGCCCTGGAGGACGGGCGCGCGGTCGGCTTCGCGTTCGTGGAGCGCGTCGCGGGCGAGCCCGACTCCGGAGAGGTCGTCGTCCACCCCGCCCACCGCGGCCGCGGGCACGGCACCGCCCTGCTGCACTCGGTGGACCGGGACGCCGGACCGGACGGGGTCCGCGTGTGGGCGCACGGGCGCACCCCGCAGGCGGTGTCGGTGGCGCGTGAGGACGGGTGGACCGCCGTCCGCGAACTCCACAAGATGCGGATGCCGCTGCGCGACATCGCCGGGGACGAGGCGGGCGGCCCCTGGGAGGCGCCCGAGCTGCCCGAGCCCGAACTGCGGCCCGAGGTGGCCGAGCGGGTCCGGCTGCGCGCCTTCGTCGTCGGCCAGGACGAGCAGGCGTGGCTGGCGGCCAACGCGCGGGCGTTCGCCGACCATCCCGAGCAGGGCCAGCTCACCCTGGACGACCTGCTCCAGCGCGAGGTGGAGGACTGGTTCGACCCGCACGGCTTCTTCCTTGCCACCGCCAAGGACGGCGGGGTGGCCGCGTTCCACTGGACCAAGACCCACGCCGACGGCGCCGGGCTCACCGACGGCGATCCGGTGGGCGAGGTCTACGCGGTGGGTGTGGACCCCGAGTGGCAGGGCAGCGGCCTCGGCCGGGCCCTGACCCTGGCGGGTCTGCGGCACCTGCGCGACGCCGGTCTGCCGTGGGTCCACCTGTACGTGGACGGCGACAACGAGGCCGCGGTGCGGCTGTACGAGTCGCTCGGATTCGCCATGTGGGACACCGACGTGATGTACGCGCCGCCAAGGGACGACGCCCCCCGCCCGAACGTGTGACCTGTCACATTCACCGGGCAATCCCCGGGCCGCCACGGGAGTGCGACGCCTCGTTCATCTTTCGTTCACCTTGTTTGGGACAACTCGTCACCTCTTGCACCTACCTTCACATTCGGTGCGGCACGACCACCCTCCACCACGGACCGTGGCGCGGTGACCGGCGATCGCCCCAGCACGGGACGCGAAGGGCCCCCGGCGGGGAGACATCCCCCGACCGGTGGGAGAACCGCGCGTCGCAGGGAACAGACCAGGCACGCAGAAGGTGCACGGAACGCACCGCACCATCCGGGCGACCCGCCCCGAAACCTTCCGAACCGGAGCCAATCCATGACGACCACGGACGCCCCCGAGGCGGCACCGCCGCCCACGGGCAAGCGCCGGATCGGCGACGTCGCCTTCGCCGGGCTCGCCCGAGGCTCGGGCACCCTGATCCTGCTAATCCTCGCCGGTGTCGCCGCCTTCCTGCTGGTGCAGGCCTGGCCGTCCCTGACCGCGAACACGGCGAACTTCCTCACCAGCACGGAGTGGGAGCCCAACGTCCGCGAGGACCCCGCGTTCGGTGTCGCCGCCCTGGCGTTCGGCACCGTCCTGGCCGCGGCCATCGCGCTGCTGCTGGCCACGCCGGTGGCGATCGGGATCGCGCTGTTCATCGTCTTCTACGCGCCGCGCAGACTCGCCTCGCTACTCGGCTACCTGGTGGACCTGCTGGCCGCCATCCCCAGCGTCGTCTACGGCCTGTGGGGCATCGGCTTCCTCGCGCCGGAACTGGTCCCCGTGTACCAGGCGCTGACGCGCTACCTGGGCTGGATCCCGCTGTTCGAGGGCCCCGCCTCCACCTCGGCCCGCACCACCCTGACCGCGGGCGTGGTGCTGGCCGTCATGATCCTGCCGATCATCACCGCGATGGCGCGCGACGTGTTCCGCCAGACCCCGCAGGGGCACCGCGAGGCCGCCCTGGCCATGGGCGCCACTCGCTGGGAGATGATCCGCCTGGCCGTGCTGCCCTTCGGCAAGTCCGGCGTGGTGGGCGGCGCCATGCTCGGCCTGGGCCGCGCCCTGGGCGAGACCATGGCCGTCGCGATGATCCTGTCCCCCTCCCTCATCGTCTCCTGGAACCTGTTGCAGAGCGGCAACCAGACCATCGCCGCGCACATCGCCCTCCAGTACCCCGAGGCCACCGGGTACGGCGTCTCCGCGCTGATCGCCGCCGGGCTGGTCCTGTTCGCGATCACCCTCATCGTCAACATGGGCGCGCGCTACGTCGTGACCCGGGGGAGCAAGGAGTCTTGATGGACACGACGACCACCCAGCCTCCCGGCCCCGAGGCGGGCTCCACCGCGACCGACCTGCGCCGCGGCTCCCTGCCGCACCGGTTCCCCGCCGCCCTGCTGGCCTCCTCCGCCGCCGTGGTGGCCGGGGTCCTGCTGGCCTTCTCCTCCTTCGGGTTCCTGCTGTGGGGCCTGCTCACCGCCGCCGCGTACGTGGTGATCATCGTGACGGCCTCCGCCCGTGTCGAGGGCGGCCGCAAGGCCAAGGACCGCCTGGTCACCTCACTGGTCTACCTGTGCTTCCTGCTGGCGATGCTGCCGCTGGTGTCGGTGCTGTGGACGGTACTGCGCAACGGCATCGTCCGGTTCGACGGCTACTTCCTCACGGTGTCCATGAACGGCGTCCTGCCGAGCATGGACGCGGGCGGCGTCTACCACGCGATCGTGGGCACCCTGGCGATCACCGGCATGGCCACGCTCATCTCGGTGCCCATCGGCGTGATGACCGCCGTGTACCTCGTGGAGTACGCCGAGGGCCGCATGAAGCGGACCATCGTGTTCTTCGTCGACGTCATGACGGGCATCCCGTCGATCGTCGCCGGGCTGTTCGTGGTGGCGCTGTGGATGATCCTGTTCGGCCCGGGCCGGACCAACGGCGCGTCGGGCGCGATCGCGCTGGCGGTGCTGATGATCCCGGTCGTGGTGCGCTCCAGCGAGGAGATGCTGCGGCTGGTGCCGCAGGACCTGCGTGAGGCCTCCTACGCCCTGGGGGTGCCCAAGTGGCGGACGATCACCAAGGTGGTGCTGCCCACCTCCGCGGCCGGTCTGACCACAGGAATCATGCTCGCCATCGCCCGCGTTATCGGGGAGACGGCTCCGCTGATCCTCACCACGGGGTCGTCCGCGGTGTCGATCAACTGGAACCTGTTCGACGGACAGATGATGAACCTGCCGGTGTTCATCTACTCGCAGGTCCGCATGGGCGGCGCTGTCAACTACGAGAGGGCCTGGGCGGCGGCGCTGACCCTGATCCTGGTGGTGATGCTGCTGTTCTTCCTGGCCCGCATGATCGGCCGCCTGTTCGCGCCGAAGGCCCGTTGACCCCTATACCCACCGCCCACGCCCCGCGCGCGGAGCAGATTCACGAGGAACTTCCAGTGGCGAAACGTATCGACGTCTCCGGTCTCCACGTCTACTACGGCGACTTCAAGGCCGTGGAGGACGTGTCGATGACCATCGAGCCGCGGTCGGTGACGGCGTTCATCGGATCGTCGGGCTGCGGCAAGTCCACCTTCCTGCGGACCCTCAACCGGATGCACGAGGTGACCCAGGGAGCCCGCGTCCAGGGCAAGGTGCTCCTGGACGACCTGGACATCTACGGGCCCGACGTGGACCCGGTCATGGTGCGCGGCGAGGTCGGGATGGTCTTCCAGAAGGCCAACCCGTTCCCGACGATGTCGATCTACGACAACGTCATCGCCGGCGCCCGCCTCAACAACCGTCGGATGAGCAAGTCCGAGGCGGACGAGCTGGTGGAGGGTTCGCTACGCGGCGCCAACCTGTGGGAGGAGGTCAAGGACCGGCTGAGCAAGCCCGGTTCGGGCCTCTCGGGCGGCCAGCAGCAGCGGCTGTGCATCGCCCGCGCCACCGCGGTCAAGCCGTCGGTGCTGCTGATGGACGAGCCGTGCTCGGCGCTGGACCCGATCTCGACCCTGGCGATCGAGGACCTCATCCACCAGCTCAAGGAGAACTACACGATCGTCATCGTGACGCACAACATGCAGCAGGCCGCGCGTGTGTCCGACCGGACGGCGTTCTTCAACCTGTCGGCTCCGGGCAAGCCGGGCAAGCTCATCGAGATGGGCGAGACGAACCAGATGTTCACCCGGCCGGAGAAGAAGGAGACCGAGAACTATATCACCGGTCGGTTCGGCTAAACCGCTCCCTCTTACCCCTCCGACCAGGGACGACCGGTGATCGGGAGGCCGGTTCGGCTCAACCGCTCCCTCTTACCCCTCCGACCAGGGACGACCGGCGATCGGGAGGCCGGTTCGGACCCGCCAGCAACGCTCGGAAACCCGCGCGGACGAGAGAACACGAGGACAGGCGTGACCACACCCCTGGTGATCGACACCGACACCGCGCAGGACGACTGCGTGGCCCTCCTCATCGGGCTGCTGGACCCCGAGGCGGACCTGCGGGCCATCACCATGGTCGCGGGGAACGTCGGCTTCGACCAGCAGGTGCGCAACGCCTTCCTCACCCTCAGCGTGGCCGGTCGCCTGGGCGAGGTACCCGTGCACCTGGGCTGCCGCCGTCCGCTCGTGCGCCCGTGGGTGAGCGCGGAGAACGTGCACGGTGACGGGTCGGGAGGCCTGTCCATGGACGTCTCGGGGCTGGAGACCGAGCGCGAGCACGCGGCGGACGCCCTGATCCGGCTGGCCGCGGAGAACCCCGGCGAACTGTCGGTCGTGGCGATCGGGCCGCTGACCAACATCGCGATGGCGGCCGCCAAGGACCCCGACTTCGCCCGCAACGTCGGCGCCCTCTACGTCATGGGCGGGTCCAACAACGGCCGCGGCAACATCACCGCCGCCGCGGAGTTCAACTTCTACGTGGACCCGGAGTCGGCCAAGGCCGTGTTCGCGGCGGGCTTCGAGATCACCGTGGTCCCCTGGGACCCGCTGACGCTGCGCCAGGCGGTGTTCGGCCAGGAGCGGCTGGACGCCCTCGCCGCCCTCGGCACCCCGCTGGCGGACTTCTTCGGGCGCGTGTGCGCGGCGACGCTGGAGTTCGACCGCAGGGTGGGCATCGACGGCACCACCCACCCCGACTCCCTGACCGCCGCGGTGCTGCTCCACCCGGAGCTGGTGCGCCGCTCCGCGCGGTACCACGTGGACGTGGAGACCGCCGGGGATCTCACCCGCGGCTACTCGGCCATGTCCTGGGGCGTGCACGGACTGGAGGCGAACGCGACGGTGGTCGAGGAGATCGACGCCGACGGGTTCTTCGACCTCCTCGCCGGTGTGCTGTCCCGGCGCACCGTCCCGAACCGGGTCATCACCGGCCTGTAGACACCCCGCTCCCCGGTCCCGGCACCTAAACAGTGGTCCTCTCCGCGTCACGTGCCACGGATCCATAACATCCACAAGAACACGAAACATGGCGATGCCACGCTCATAGCATCGATGCTATGAGCTGGGGTAGCATCGAACTGGAACCGGAAGTCGAACTATGGCTGGAGGCGCTGCCTGACGAGGAATGGGCGCAGGCCGTGTTCCACCTGGACCTCCTTGAGTCCCGCGGAATCGGCCTGGGGTTCCCCTACACGAGCCAACTGGACGGCAAGCTACGGGAACTGCGCTTCTACTGCGGTGGACAGCGGGTACGCGTCACCTACTACATCGCGGGCGGGCGACGCATCATCATGCTGACCGTGTTCCGCAAGACTCGAGCTCGCGAGTCAACCGAGGTCAGACGGGCGACGAGGGCCATGAACGAGTGTGTCCGCGCCGGCCACACCGTCGACGGCGAGGAGGAATGATGAGTACCTCACCGAGAAGGACCCTGTCCGATCTGAAGTCGTCCGAGCGCTTTGACCGGCCCGGAGTCCGGGAGGCCTACGAACTCACCCGTTTGCGTTTCGAACTGGCTGAGACCGTCCGGCTGCGGCGGGAGCAGCTCGGCTGGTCCCAGGCCGAACTCGGGCGCCGGGCGGGGATGCCCCAGTCCAGCATCGCCCGTTTCGAGCACGGTGGCACGGAGCCGACGCTGCCCACGCTGGAGCGCATCGCCGAAGCCCTCGGGCTGATTCTCCGGGTACGCATGGAAATCCCCACAGGGCAGGAACCCGACTCCAGCGCCGCGTAGGCCGTTGACACCAACCAACGGCCGCCCGGCGCACCGTCCCGAACCGGGTCATCACCGGCCTGTAGACCCCCCGCTCCCCGGTCCCGGCCGGAGCACGGGCCGGGTACGAGGGGCACCCGGCTGGGAGGCGGCGGGACTCCCCAGGGGACTCCGGAGTTCCCCGGCGGGCGGGAAGCGCACGCCTCCGCCCGCCGTTGGTCCCCACCGGGCGGGTTCAGGGGCCGGGGCCTCAGCCGTTCTTGACGACGATGGTCTCCACCGTGTTCGCGACGTGCTCGAACGCGTCCGCGGCGGTCTCCAGCTCCTCGATGACGTCCTTGAGCTTGAGGACGGTCAGGGCGTCGTACTCCCCGCTGAACAGGCGGGCGAGGAGCTTGCGGTAGATGCGGTCGGCCTGGTTCTCCAGCTGGTTGATCTCGATCCAGTACCGGGTCAGGTCCTCCAGCGTGCGCAGGCGGGGCATCGCCTCGGCGGTCAGCTCGGCGGCGCGCTCCAGCACCTCGATCTGGTCGATGATCCCCTTGGGGAGGCGCTCCAGACCGTACAGGCCGATGAGGTCGACGGCGGCCTCCATGGAATCCATCACATCGTCCAGGTTCGAGGCCAGACGGTAGATGTCCTCCCGGTGGATGGGTGTCCCCGAGCTCTTGTTGAGGCGTCGCATGATCGCGTGGGTGGCGTCGTCACCCGCGTGTTCACAGGCACGCATCTTCTCGGTGATGGCCTCGCGGTCGGCTCCGTCACTCATCAGCTCCACCAGCAGGCGGGCCGCGATGACCAGGTTGTTCGCCGAGTCGGTGAACATCTCGTAGTAACTGTCATCACGCGGGCGCAAGCGCAGGCGCACGTCGTTCTCCCGATGGTGCGGTGGTGTTCCTTGGTGGATGTTAAGCGCGTCGGCCAGTTGGTCCGGCGCGGCCGGGCTGGGCGGCGCCGGACCGGCGCCGAGGGGTTGGGCTGGCACGGACTTAGTCACCGCTTATTCATCTGACGGTGCCACCGCGTGGAACACCCTGGGGGTGCGGGGTCCATCGCAATCCTCCCAATCTCGACAACACCGGGACGGTTCGGGACGCTACCGTGTCCCGCTCCCGCTGGCCAGCGTCACGCTGAGACAGGAATCACCCAATTGAGCGGAGACCGGTGGACAGTTCCACCGGCATTCTTCGATGTCCACCTTCGGTCTATTTGCCCGCAATAACAAGTACCCCCTCCGTTCACCCATCCGATCACCCGGCCGCGCCGCAGGTCGGGGCCCGTAGGCTCACCTCCATGCCTTCCGCCCTGAGCGCGAGCGCCGTGCGGCGCCTCCGCGCGTCCCTGGACGAACAGCTCTCCGAACTGGGAGAGGCCCCCTTCGAGGGGGACGACGAGGCCGCCGTCGCCGCCTGCGCCGAGGCCGTGCTGCGCGCCGAGGAGCCCGTGCGCGCGGCCCTCAAGGCCGCCGTGCGAGGCACCCTGGCGGTGCTCGCGGACCGTGCTCCCGGTCACAGCCTGGAGGTACGTGTACCGCCGTACGGCGCCGTGCAGGCCGTCGAGGGCCCCCGCCACACCCGCGGCACCCCGCCGGGCGTCGTCGAGACCGACCCTCTCACCTGGCTGCGCGTGGCCACCGGCCGCACCCCCTGGGAACGTGCGGTGTCCGAGCACCTGGTGCGGGCCAGCGGCGTGCGCTCCGACCTGTCCGGGCACCTGCCCCTGTGGCCGGTACCTCCCCCGGGTGGTGCCCGGCCGACAGCCAGGCACTAAGCTGTGGGTGTGTCGTACTCCGACGGCCGGCTCACCATGGATCTCGATCCGCTCGAACGCGGCCCGCAGGACGCCTGCGGTGTCTTCGGGGTCTGGGCGCCCGGCGAAGAAGTCAGCAAGCTCACCTACTTCGGCCTCTACGCTCTGCAACACCGCGGACAGGAGTCCGCGGGCATCGCGTTGAGCGACGGGGAACGGATCGTCGTCTACAAGGACATGGGACTCGTCTCCCAGGTCTTCAACGAGGCGACCCTGGACTCCCTGCGCGGCCACCTCGCGATCGGTCACTGCCGCTACTCCACCACCGGGTCGCCGGTGTGGGAGAACGCACAGCCGACCTTCTACACGGCGCGCGAGGGGGGTCTGGCGCTCGGCCACAACGGCAACCTGATCAACACCCCCGAACTGGCGGCGATGCTGCCCGACACGCGCCGGGGGGCCACCACCGACACCGAGGTCCTCACCAACCTGCTGGCCGAGCGGGCCAGGAGCGGCAGCTCCGTGGAGGATGCCGCCCTCGAACTGCTCCCGCAGGTCAGAGGAGCCTTCTCGCTGGTGTTCATGGACGAGGACACCCTGTACGCGGCGCGCGATCCCCAGGGAATCCGCCCGTTCGTGCTGGGCCGCCTGGGCGAGACCTCCGGCGCGGGCGGCTGGGTGGTCGCCAGCGAGACCGCCGCCCTGGACATCGTGGGCGCCAAGGTCGTGCGCGAGATCGAGCCCGGTGAGCTCCTCACCATCGACGAGCGCGGGGTCCGCTCCCGGCGCTTCGCGCCCGCCCGGCCCAAGGGCTGCCTGTTCGAGTACGTCTACCTGGCCCGCCCCGACACCACCATCGCGGGCCGCAACGTCAACTCCACCCGCGTGGAGGTGGGCCGCCGCCTGGCCCGGGAGCACCCGGTGGACGCCGACCTGGTCATCCCGGTGCCCGAGTCCGGCACGCCCGCCGCGGTCGGCTACGCCGAGGCCAGCGGCATCCCCTTCGCCCAGGGTCTGGTGAAGAACTCCTACGTGGGGCGCACCTTCATCCAGCCCAGCCAGACCCTGCGCCAGCTGGGCATCCGGCTCAAGCTCAACCCGCTGCGCGACGTCATCGAGGGCCGCCGTCTGGTGGTCGTGGACGACTCCATCGTGCGCGGCAACACCCAGCGTGCCCTGGTGCGGATGCTGCGCGACGCGGGCGCCGCCGAGGTGCACGTGCGCATCTCCAGCCCGCCCGTGCTGTGGCCCTGCTACTACGGCATCGACTTCGCCACGCGCGCCGAGCTCATCGCGGCGAACATGTCCGTGGACGAGATCGCCGCCTCGGTCAACGCTGACTCCCTGGCCTACGTGGACCTCGACGAGCTCATCGCAGCGTCGGAGGTGCCCAAGGACAACCTGTGCCGGGCCTGTTTCGACGGCGTGTACCCGATCGAGGTGCGCGACGACGCCCGGGGCAAGTACCTGCTGGAGAAGTCCTGCGGCACGCCCGAGGGATCGACGCTGGCCACCAGCGACAAGTAACCCGCCGCCGGGTCCGCACGGGCCCGTGCGGCGGCTCCGCCGTGCCCTGGGAGGGGAGGCGGGGACCGCACCACCACAGCGACACAGCACGAGGAGAACTGGCGTGGCAGCCGAAAGCACGGGGACGTCGGGCGCGTACGCGGCCGCCGGGGTGGACATCGCCGCCGGCGAGCGCGCCGTCGACCTGATGAAGCGCCACGTGGCGCGCACCCGCAGGCCCGAGCAGGTGACCGACGCCAGCGGCTTCGCGGGCCTGTTCCGGCTCGACACGAACAAGTACAGGGACCCGGTCCTGGCGACCTCCACCGACGGTGTGGGCACCAAGGTGATGCTCGCCCAGCAGATGGACCGGCACGACACGATCGGCATCGACCTGGTGGCGATGGTCGTCGACGACCTCGTGGTCAGCGGGGCCGAGCCCCTGTTCATGACCGACTACGTCGCCTGCGGCGCGGTGGTGCCCGAGCGCATCGCGGAGATCGTCGGCGGCATCGCCGAGGGCTGCCACCAGGCGGGCTGCGCGCTGGTCGGCGGGGAGACCGCCGAGCACCCGGGCGCCATGGAGCCGGACGAGTACGACCTGGCCGGTGCGGGCACCGGCGTGGTGGAGGGTGACGCGATCCTCGGCCAGGACCGGGTTCGCGAGGGCGACGCCGTCATCGCGATGGGCTCCTCGGGTCCGCACTCCAACGGCTACTCGCTCATCCGCAGCGTCGTGGACCGGGCGGACCTGGACCTGTTCGCGCACGTCCCGGAGCTGGACGGGGTGCTGGGCGAGGTACTGCTCACCCCGACCCGGGTGTACGCCAAGGACTGCGTGGCGCTGACCGGGGCCGTGGAGGTGCACGCCTACGCGCACATCACCGGCGGCGGTCTGGCGGCCAACCTGTCGCGCTCCCTGCCCGGCCACCTGAACGCGGAGCTGGACCGCTCCACCTGGGCGCCCGCCCCCGTGTTCGGCTACCTGGCCGACAAGGGAGGCGTGGGCCGGGAGGACATGGAGGCCACGTTCAACATGGGCGTGGGCATGGCGGCGATCGTCGCGGCGGAGGACGCCGAACGCGCCCTGCGGGTACTGTCCGACCGCGGCGTCCCGGCCTGGCGGCTGGGCACGGTGACGGCCGGTTCGGGACAGGCTGTCCTGACCGGGGAGTACCGCGGCGCGTGAGGAACGGACGCGAACATAGCCGGTGCGAACCACCACAGTGGTTCGCACCGGCTATATCCACCTGTCCGCTACGGCTCCCGGGTGCGGGAGCCGCGACCGCCACAGGTCAGCGGTTGTTGTCCGAGCGACCTGAAGGTCTCGGTCTGCCAGGTACCGGTTCTACCGAGTACCAGCTCTGCCGCAGGTACCGGTCCTACTGGGTACCAGTCCTACTAGGTACCAGACCTACTGGGTACTACTTGTCCGAGTCCGAGTACTTGTCGGCAAGATCCGCGTAACGGTCGACCAGGTCGTCGTGAGAATCCGCGTAGGAATCATCCGGACCCGACGGCCCGGAGGGAGACCCCTCGTCCTCAGCGACACCCAGCTCTGACCGCAGCCGCTCAAGGTCGGTCCCGCCGGAGCTGTACTTGAGCTTCCGGGCGACCTTCTGCTGCTTGGCCTTGGCTCGGCCGCGCCCCATTGGCTCGACCCCCTCAACGATTGGGTTCCGACGAACCCCAGATCACTTACAAACCCGCACTATCGGGCTGACGGCCGTCAAACGCGACTGACGACAGGCGCCAGCTTACGTACACATACAACCGTACCTGGTCGGCCCCCGTCGTGCCTACGCCACCCGGGTGTGACGGATGTGGTGAGCGCACGTAACGGCGGCCGCACAGGCTACCCGTGGTGAGTGCCACAGACAACGATATGTGCCACGATGCGTTCGTGCTGCCCTACACCGCCTATCTCCGCGTCTACCAGCCGATCAACGCCTTCTCTCCGTACGATCGCGGTTACTGGGAGGAGTACGCGGCCTCGCCCGACCGGCCCCGGCGGATCAACGCGCTGGCGGCGGAGCACGCCGAGAGCCTGAGCCGCCTGGTGGCCACGCCCCCGGTGGTGGCGCCGACGGAGGAGAGCCGCAACGCCTACCTGCGGCGGGTGAACGAGCGGCTGTACGTCTGCCCCTGGCAGACCCGGCTGCGCTCGTGGCGGGCCTTCACCGAGTTCACCGGCACGATGCCGGTGGGGCTGAGCACGGCGTTCGTGCCCCTGACCGAGGCGGAGCGGGCCGAGGAGGGCTACCGCGAGTGGCGGGACTCGGGCGCGCTGGTGCGGCCGGGCATCCTGTCGAGCAACTGGACCGTGCCGATCCCGTGGTTCGTGCCCTTCGAGGCCCAGGAGCGGTGCCTGGTGCTGTCGGCGAACTCCACCCGGACCCTGCTGTACCTGACACGGACATCACTGGCACTGAGGCGGCTGGAGCAGACGGCGGCGGTGCTGCGGGAGCACATCGGCGAGCACGCGGTGTCGGCCGCCACCGAGCAGCTGACGGACTGGCTGTCGCTGACCGCGCACCCCGACTCGCTGCTGGAACTGGACTACGGCGGGCTGCCGCACCTCCTCAGCGACGACCACCTCGGCGAGGACCACTCGGTGGCGGAGGTGGCGGGGGCGATCGAGGCCCTGGCGACGGGGGACGGCCGACGCGTGGTGGAGCTGCGCGAGAGGCTCACCCGGCGCTGGAGGTCGGTACGCGCACTGGAGCACGCCAACTGAGGGTTACGGTGTCGCCAGGTTTTCGTGGGCACCCGCTGCCTTCTGTCGTTATCCGGGAGGGCGGACACGTGCGCGCCACGCCGGTTACCAACCTGGTACACCAGGTTTCTCTCCCTTCCTTCGCGATCTTTTCGCATGTGACAAGGGTGCGAGCCCGGACGTCGTCCGCGCACGACATCAAGAGTCGTGAAACTGGGCATAACGCCCGATAGGGATCGGCATAGACTGTAGCCAACCGATCACAGAGCGCACTGACAGTAATCAGGAAACCCTTGCCACGCGGGGAATCCGCGCGGCCCGACCGTCAGCCGAAGCACGCGGCGCCCCTCCCCCGCCGGTCCGCCTCCTCCCCCGCACGCGAACCACGCACCGAGGGCCCGGGACTCCACCACGCTCCACGGAGCCGGGTTTCGGTCAGGCAGCCGTAGCACTTCGGGTACTCCGCATCGAGAAAAACGAGGCCGGAGAACGAAGTTTTGACCGAATACGCCACATGCCACTAAACGTGTCGCTAGAATCACTTAGCGTGACGCGGCCACGGGCGGCTTTCTTTGGCCTCCCACGTGCAAAGTTGCTTGGAGTGGTCGTACAATCACCTCGGGTGATGCCAATATAGACCTAGAGGGAATATTGGACATCCGGGCCAAGTGCCAGGATTAAGGCTCAAGGATCGGCACACAGATCCAGGAGGAGAGGCCGTACACATGTCAACTCGCACGCCCGAGGCGGAGCCCCTGTTGACCCCCGCCGAGGTTGCCACCATGTTCCGTGTGGACCCCAAGACCGTGACACGCTGGGCGAAGGCGGGCAAGCTGACCTCGATCCGCACCTTGGGCGGACACCGCCGCTACCGCGAGACCGAAGTCCGCGCCCTGCTGGCCGGAATCCCCAGCCAGCGTACGGAGTGATCTCCCCTGTCTGTGCCGGTTCCGGGGGGAACGGCCGGACGGGCTCCGGCCGCTGACAGCGGCTGACGAGGGTCGAGGGCGGGTCTTCCCACAGGAGGCCCGCCTTCCGCGTGCCCGGGCACCGAGTGGCGCCGAGCCCGGGTGTCCCCGCCGGGCGGGACCTCCGCGCGGGGACCGGGGACCGTGTCCGAGCACCCGGGCACGCGGCGAAGCCGGGCGGCGGGCCCCGGAGGCACCGGCTAGAAGTCCTCGATCCGGTCGTCCATGGCGGTGGTGCGGTTTCGGGCCAGGAAGGTCGCGGCCGCGCCGCCGCCGACCGCCACCACCGCGGCGGTGATCAGCGCGGCGAGCGAGCTGCCCGTGGTCGCCAGGCGGTTGTCATCCCCGGCGGCCTCCTCCGGCCGCGGCGACTCCTCCTCGGGGTCGCCCTTGTCGCCCGGGGAGGGCGGGGTGGTGGCGGCGTAGGTGGATCCGAGCGCCCACGCGTCGGCGAAGTCCACCGCGAAGCCCCTCTCCTGGCCGACCTCGCCCACCTGCACCCACACGGTCATCCAGCTGCGGATCCCCTGTCCGTCCCAGTCCTCGTCCTGGTCCCGGAAGGTGGTCTCGTTGGCCTCGAAGCGGATGCGGACGGGCACCTCCAGGGCCACGTCCCCGTCCTCGTCGAACACCTCCAGGACCTCCTCCACGACGGCCCCGTCCGCGTTCTTGCCCAGCGGCCCGGCGGAGACGCCGAACGCGGTCAGGTCACCGTGCGCGAAGGTCGTCTCGGTCACGCCGTCGTACCCGGATGTGGCCGTGGCGGTCACGTCCGCGAGGGTGAACTCCACGGCGTTGCCGTCGGCGGACACCGTCTCGGCGGAAGCCCCGTCGAGGAGGAGCACGTCCTCGGCCGCGCTCGGGGAGGGGCTGGGAGAGCTGGAGGGGCTGGGGGACGCGCCCTCCTGCGGTTCGCGCCGGGGGGCGTCGGAGGGTTCCTCGCTCGCCTGGGCGGCGTCCTGGTCGCCGGTGTCCGCGGTGGTGTCCCCGCCGCCCGCGGAGCCCTCGTCCGCGGAGTCCCCGCCCGAGGGTGCCCCGTCGTCCGCGCCGGAGCCCGTGCCACCGCCCGTGCCGTCCTTGCCGTCGCCGCCGGTGCCGTCCGGGGAGGGCTGGTCCCGGAAGGGGGTGTCCTCCGAGGACGGTTCGGCCTCCGGGGAGGGGGACGGCGGCGCGGAGGGCTCGGGCAGGTCCACCTCCGGCGGCACGTCGATCAGTCCGTGGGCGGCGAGGTCGGCGACCTCCATCCGGAAGGACGCGGTCCGCACGGTGGAGGCGGCGCGCGCGCTGTCGGCGTCGACCACGGTGTGGCTCTCGCCGTCGATCTCCAGGTAGGCGGCCATCGGCCCGAAGAGGTCCTCAGCCGCGGCGCTCCCCTCGGTCTCGCCGCCGAAGCCGGTGGCGGTGGAGTAACCGGTGACCACGTCGCCGTCGGCCACCCAGGCCTGCGCGTTGCCCCAGACGAGCTGGTCGGCGGAGGCGGGGAGCGCGGGCACGGCGCCGAACACTCCGAGAGCGACGAACAGGACGCCGCCGCGGACGAGGCGGCGCGCGGTCAGCTTGGCGGGAGACACCACAACACTCCTGTTGTATGCGGGGGATGTCCGACTCTGAGGTCGGCCCGTGCCCGCCGCGGACGGCGGACAGGGTTGCCCGGCCGGCCTGAGACGGCCGGTCGCGGTGTGCGGGGCGGATCGTGTCGGGACCTTCCCACCCCGGGAAGGTGACTCTGTGTCGGGCGGTGTGTGCGGGCGCCCTACCGCGAGCCTAACCTCTGGATCACAAAACGGAAACCGTCCACCGTAGGCCGACCGGCCGGTGCGCGGGCGCCGACCACCGGTCAACGGAGGCCGCCGCCGCGAAGTTCCGAGCACGACGGGAGGGCCGGGAGGGCGCGGGAACCGGGCCGGGAGGAGTGAGGACCGGACCGGGAGGGGGCGGAGCGACGCTGGAAGAGAACCGAGCGGTTCCGGGGGCGGAGGACCACCAGGCGGGGGAGCGTGCGCGCGGGGGAGGGTGCCGGACAACAGGACGGCCCCGGGGAACGTGTCCCCGGGGCCGGGTCGGCTCAGCCGACGCCAAGCGCGTACTTAGCCCTCGCTGGTCTCCGCGGCGGAGTCAGCGGTGTTCTTCTTGCGGCGCGCGAAGTACGCGGCCAGGCCGCCACCGGCGGCGATCGCGGCACCGGCCGCGATCAGACCGGCGATCGGGCTACCGGTCTGGGCGAGGGACTCGGCGTTCTCCAGCTTGTCCGGCTGCGGCTTCTTCTCGGTCTCGTCCTCCGGGTGGGTCGGCGCGGGCTTGTCGTCGCCGTCGTCACCGCCGTTGTCGCCACCGCCGTCGCCGACCTCGGCGGCGCCGACGCTGGCGAGGCTCTCGGCCAGGTCAACGTAGTAGAACGGGGCCTCGGCGCCGTCGACGGTGAAGGTCACCGCGAAGCCGGTGTGGGCGTCGTTCCAGGTGACGCCGTTCTCCTCGTCGGCGTACTCCTCGACGTACTCGTACGACTCCAGGTCGATCACGACGGCGACCTGCTCGCCGCTGTCGAGGGTGACGACGTCCGGGTAGGAGATGTCGGCGACGTCGGCGCTGTGGGAGACCTCGCCGTCCCAGCTCTGGGTGGTCGTGGTGGTCACACCGGACAGGGTGGCGTCGAGGACGACCTCGTCCGAGCCGCTGACCAGCTCGGTGCTCTCCTCGTCCAGGACCAGGGTCTCGGGCTCGGAGGCGGTGGCGGGGTCGGTCTCGGGGGACGGGTCGGTCTCCGGCACCTCCGGGGTGTCGGTCTCGCCACCACCGGTACCCTCGTCGCCGCCGGTCTCGCCGCCACCGGTGTTCTCGTCGCCGCCGGTCTCGCCACCGTCGGCACCCTCGCCGCCGGTGTTCTCGTCACCGCCGGTACCGCCGTCCTCGGGCTGGCCTTCCTCGCCTCCGGGCTCGGTCTCCTCGCCCTCGGGGGCCGGGGACTCCTCGGCTTCGGTCTCCTCCGTGACCTCGGGCTCCTCGTCGAGGTTCTCCTCGACGATCTCCTCCACGTCGGAGACGGTGATCTGGAGGCGGGCGGTGTCCACAGTGGCCATGGCGGTGACGCCTTCATCGCCGACCGTGGCGCTACTGGTGCCGGAGAAGGTCAGCCAGTTGCCGACGGAACCGGAGTAGCTGTTGGTGGTCGTGCCGTCGTAACTGACGGCGACGCCCTCCCAGTTGCCGACGGAGGCGTAGGCCCAGCCGTAGTATTCGGTCTCGGCCGCGGCGGGGAGAGCCGTGGCGATGCTGAGCGCGCCGAGAGCAGCGAAAGCCGCTCCGCCCTGGAGAATGCGGCGCGCAGTAACACGAGTGTTCTTCAAGTCAATCCTCTTCGGATCGGCCGCAGTCCGCACTGGTCGGACTGGTCTGGATACGCGCACCACCGGCTGACTGTGGGGAAGTCGCGGGAACACAGGGCGCGAACCAGGATCGGATGGGGGATGGCGGGAGCACACAGAAAGCTCACTGCCAGCGGAAACAGGAGGGCGCGGCCGCGACCACCGGACGGAGGGGGCGCGGGAACCGGGCCGTGGGGTACTTCCGATTTCCTAACCCAGACCTTACATCGCCACAAAGCCGAAATTGCCCCGGAACCCATCACGAAAAGATCACAGAGAAAGACATGCTCACGCTGAGCGACACCCCAATTCCCTCTGGAAGTTTTTCTCGAAACCGGTAAACCGAACGCCGTATGTCGCGTCTTACAAAGGAAGCGCGTCCCCCCGAAATGCCTTTCGCGCGCCCGTGGACGCGCGCCCCGCGTGGGGGGCGGCGCACTCCCGACCAGCCCCGCCCCGTAGGCCGCGGTCCCCCTCCCCGCGCCCCTGCCGGACATCCGGGGTGACGTCCGAGTCCCCGGAGCGGCTAGGTTGTGGGCATGCCCGTCTCCGCACCGTCAGGGCCCCGGAGCCGCGCCACCCGCGCCCTGTCACTCGCCTCCTTCCTCCTCCTCACCGCCGTCGCCTGCTCGGCGACGCCCGGGACGCCCCCCGGCAGCGACCCCACCGCCGCTCTCCCCCTCCCCGGGCCGCAGGACGGCACCGACGCCCCCGACGGCGACGACCGCGAGGCCCCCGAGGAGGGAACGCAGGAGGGCCCGCCCGCGGGCCAGGGCCCCCTCGGCGACAGCGTCGTGGTCATCGACCCCGGTCACAACGGCGGCAACGCCGCCGCCCCCGACGAGATCAACACGATGGTCCCCGCTGGGCCGAACGAGAAGGCCTGCGACACCGTCGGCACCGAGACCGCGAGCGGCTACGCCGAGCACGAGTTCAACTGGGAACTGTCCGTGCTGGTCAAGGAGAGGCTGGAGGCCGACGGCGCCACGGTCGTCCTCACCCGCGAGGACAACGACGGCGTCGGGCCGTGCATCGACGAGCGCGCGGGCATCGGCAACGAGGAGGAGGCCGACGCGGCCGTGTCCCTGCACGCCGACGGCGGCCCCGAGACCGGTCGCGGGTTCCACGTGATCATGCCGGGCGAGGTCGAGGGCTTCACCGACGACATCACCGAGTCCTCCCAGCTGCTCGGTGAGGACATCCACCGCGCGTACCTGGAGGGGAGCGGCGTCCCCACCGCCGACTACCTCGCCGACGACGGCCTGGACGTGCGCACCGACCTGGGCGGGTTGAACATGTCCGACGTGCCCAAGGTGTTCCTGGAGACGGGCAACATGCGCAACCCCGAGGACGCGGCGCTCATGGAGGACCCCGCGTGGCGGGAGCGGGCCGCCGACGCCATCGCGCAGGGGCTGGCCCTCTACCTCATGCGGGGGTGAGGGGAGGACGGCGCGACCGCCTGGCCGTCCCCACCGCCCGGCCATACCCGGCCACAGCGCCCGCCGCTATGGCGGAGGCCACTCCCCCATGGGCATAATGCGTCCATGACATCCCCTGTCCCGCGCCCCTTCCCCTTCCCCGGCTTCGACGTGGTCCTGCGCGGCTTCGACCGCCACCAGGTGGACGACCTCGTCCACCGCGCCTCCTTCACCCTGGCCACCCTCACCGGCGGCCCCGTCCTCACCGACGAGGACGGGCGGTCCGTCGACCCGCCCTCCACACCGGCGCCCGACCCCATCACCTCCGCGGAACTGGCCGACGCCCCGGTGGACCTGGTCCTGCGCGGGTACGACCGCCACCAGGTGAAGGACGTCCTGTCCCGCCTCGTGGAGCTGCTGGCCGAGGCCGAATCACACACGACCCGGGGATAAACAGCCCTGCGAACCTCGTCAACTGCACAATGGGGACCATGCCTCTGACACCGGCGGACATCCGCGAAAAGAAGTTCCACACGGTGCGTCTGCGCCCGGGGTACAACGAGGAGGACGTCGACGCGCTCCTCGACCGGATCGAGGCGACGCTCGTCGCCCTGGAGGGCGGCCCGCGCACGGGTGCGCTCATCACGGCCGAAGAGGTGCGCAACTCGCGGTTCCGCACCACGAGGCTCAGTCCGGGATACCGGGAGGACGAGGTCGACGACTTCCTCGACGTCGTGGTCGCCGACCTGGCCGGGCGCGGCCTCGGCCGCGCCCAGGACCAGTCGCCGCCGCTGCCGCCACGCCCCGGTGCGGCGGGCGCCTCCGCGCGGCCGCGGCACCAGCGGCCCGGCGCGGACGGCCAGCAGCGCCCGTCCGAGCCGGGACCGCGGGAGGGCCGGCCCCGGCCGCCGCGGCGTTCCGGGATGACCCCGAGGGACGTCCGGGAGAAGCAGTTCGCCACCACCCGGCTGACCACGGGCTACAACGAGCAGGAGGTCGACGACTTCCTGGACCGGGCCGAGTTCACGCTGGACGTCCTCCAGCAGGGGCGGCCGGACCGGGCCACGCTCACCGCCGCCGAGGTGGAGCGGATCCAGTTCAGCACCACGCGCGCGCGGCCAGGGTACGACCCGGCGCAGGTGGACCACTTCCTGGACGTGCTCGCCGAGGAGCTGCGCGGGTACGAGCAGCCGCACTGACGGTGACTCCGGGTGAGGGGCGCGGGTGGGACGGGCGGACCGCGTGGGAACCGGGCCGCGGCGACGGCCTCCGACGCGGTCGCGCCTGGTGGGCGGGGCGTAGGGGTCGGCGGTCGCGGACACGCCGTAGCGCACATTCCCCATCTTCAGGACAGCGGAAAGTAATATTTGGACACAGGTAGTAGTCATCCCCCGCTGTCCCGCAGACCGCGCCCCGAGGGGAGGCAGGATGTCCCACGCGATGCCGCCGGAGGGGCGCGCCACCGCATGTCCGGTGCACGGTGCGCCCGACCGCTGCTCCGCCGTCGACGGGGGCACCAGAACCCGCTCCCGGGAGGGGCTGCGGGTGCTCGGCGCCGACGAGGAGGTCGTCCCGGCCTCCGCCCACCCGTGGGAGGTCCCGCTCCTGACCGCGTGCGTGGGCGCGACCCTGCTGACGGCGGTGGGGCTGGTCCACGTGGTGTGGTCGGTGTCGGGGTCGTGGCTGTGGGCGGCCGCCGCCCTGGCGGCGGTGCCCGCCGTGTGCTGGAAGGCGCGGGGGCTGCTGTACGCCCGGCGGCGGGCGGAGTCGGTGAAGATCTCGCCCACGCAGTTCCCCGAGGCCCACCGGATGGTGGTGGCGCTGGCCGCCGAGACGGGTCTGCCGCGGACGCCGGAGGCCTACGTTCGGGTGGGGCCGCGCCGATGGGGGACGGACGCCGCCGGGCACGGGCTGCGCCGGTACCTGGTGCTGTCGGACGACCTGTTCGACCCGTGCGGCCGGATCCGCGATCCCGAGGCGCTGGCCTTCCTGGTCGCGCACCAGATGGGGCACGTGGCCGCCGGACACACCGGTTTCTGGCGGCGGACGGCGACGCTGGGCGGGGAACTGGTCCCGGGCCTGGGGGCGGCGCTGTCGCGGGCCATGGAGTACACGGCCGACAACCACGCCTACGCGCACGTGCCCGAGGGCGCCCACTCGGTGCGCATCCTCGCCGGGGGCGGCAACCTGTACACGAGGGTCAACATGGGTGAGATGGCGGACCGCGCGCGCACCGACCGGGGCTGTTCGCTGCTGCTCTACCACCTGTTGACCCGACGACCGGGCAACACCCGCCGCATGGCCGCCCTGCGCGACCGCACCCGGCGCGGCCGGATCTTCCTCTAGCGAACCGGCCGGAACCGTTGCTGGTGCGACACGAGGTTCGGGCTCCGGATCAGCTCCAGTGGCGGCGCATGGTCCAGCGGTCGGAGGCGAGGTCGCGGGTGATGTCGATGATGCTCGGCTCCCCCGCGTCGGACTCGGCCGAGACGCGGAGCAGGTGGATCTGCGTGGCCGGAACGCCGGGCGTGCCCGGGCGGGCGGGCCAGTCCCCGATGATCCTGCGCACACGGTAGGCACGACCGCGCCAGGTGAACTGGGCGGGGGTCCCGCCCTCGGTGGAACGGACGTCGATCTGCTCGTTCAGAAGACTCACACCGCCAGCTTATCGAACACCAGTTCGAACAAGTCAAGCGTTCCCGGCCCGTGTCGGGGACCGCGCCCGGACCCGGCGGATCAGTCCGCCCAGGACCGGTCGTACTCGGGGTGGGCCCGGTACACCCCGGCGAGGTACTTGACCGCCAGCCGCCAGGCCAGCAGCTCCGACCAGGGATCCCCGACGGCGCCCGACCGGGCCTCGGGAAGGGGGCCCGCGGCGGCGGGGGCCGCGGCCGGTTCGAGGCTGCGCATGCTCACGCGGTGGGCGTCGGCGTACCCGCGGACGATCTTGCGCTTGGCCGCGACCTCCGCCAGCGCCCGGTCACGGCCGCGGGTTCCCGCGGGGACGGCCTCCGACGCGCGCTCGTCCTCGTCAAGACGCGCGTTGAGGAACTCGACGATGGTCAACGGACGACTCCCCTCCTGTCCACCACTGCCCCAGGGCCCGGTGTCGGACCTGTACCCGCTCCGGACCGCTTCCGCGGCGTCCCGGAGCGGAGCGGGGCGCCTTCGTCCGGTTCCGGCCACGGCCCCCCGCCCCGGCCGTTCGCCCCACGCGCCCCCGCACACGCCCGCGGGCTCACACGCACCATGTCCCCGGGCCTCACGCCGGGTCGCAGCCCTCGAACTGGGGCACGCTCTTCACGAGCTGGAGGTCGGTCTCGCCGAACCAGGTCTCCAGCAGCTCCGCGGCGGTGCCGTCCTGGTACATCTGGTTGATGGCCCTGTTGACCTCCTCGCAGGCGCGCACGTCGCCGTGGGGCAGGCCGACGCCGTACTTCTCGTCGGTGAAGGGGTTGTTGAGGAGCCGGAAGGCGTCGGGCTCCTCGGCGAGGAACCCGGCCAGGATCAGGTTGTCGGTGGAGACGGCGTCCACCTCGCCCTCGCGCAGGGCGTCGATGCAGGCGCTGTAGCTGGGCGCCTCCCTCTGCTCGACGTCGATGCCCAGACCCTCGCGGATGCGGGCGGAGGAGTTGGATCCCTCCTCATGGCAGACGCTGCGACCCTCCAGGTGGTCCACCTCCTGGACATGGGTGTCCTCGGCACGCACCAGCACGTCCTGCTTGGCCACGTAGTAGGGGCCGCCGAAGGTGACCTCGGTCTTACGGGCGGGGGTGATGGAGTAGGTGGCCACGACCATGTCCACCTCGCCGCTTCCCAGCTTCCTCTCGCGGTCGGCGGAGGTGATGCCGGTCACCTCCACGTCCTCTTCGGCGAAGCCGAGCCTGCCCGCGATGTAGAGGGCCACCTTCACGTCGAAGCCCCTGATGTCGCCGCTGCCGTCCTCCAGCCCCAGCCCGGGCTGGTCGGTCTTGACTCCGATGGTCAGCGAGTCGGCGTCGAGAATCGACTCTTCCTCGCCCAGCGCCGCGGAGCAGGCGGGCAGCCCGATCACCGCCGCGGCGGCCAGGGCGGCCGCGGCGGCGGTGCGCCGGTGTCGAAACCTCATCGGCCTGTTCCTCGTCTCTCGGGGGGGTGCGTCTGGAATGGGTGCCGGCTCGGGCTCAGCGGTACTCGGCCAATCGGGGGCGGATGCCGAGCACGACCAGGGCCAGCAGGAGGCCCGTCGCGGCGGGCAGCAGCCACGTCCAGGGAGCGAGCGCCGCCTCACCGCGCGCGATGCCCTGGTCGAACGCGTCCTCGTGCAGGTCGGTCAGCTCCGCCAGCGCGTCCTCGTAGGCCTGGAAGGCGCCGTCCCCGGACCGCGCGACACCCATGCGGATGTCGACGGCCCCCGCCAGGTCGCCTTCCCCGACGGCCGAGCGCAGCGCCCGGTCCTCGGCCTGGAGGGCGTTGTAGGACTCCAGCACCTCGGCGAGCTCGTCCTCCCGGTCGGGGAGCAGCGCGTCCTTGGCCCGCTGTCCCAGGTAGCCGAGTGTGCCCGGGTCGTCCTCGGGATCGACCCCCTCCGCTCCCGGCAGATCCGGGTAGGCGGCGACCACACCGTCGATCGCCGTGTAGTACTCCTCCAGGTTGTCAGCCGGGCGGTACAGCACCTGCTGCGCCCGTTCGAAGTAGACCTGTTGGTAGTTGTCGGCTTGGTAGTCGTCGTCCATGTCCTGTTCGAGCAGGTAGCGGCTCTGGTCCGCCTGCATGTCGGTGGAGATGGCCCCGGCCCGGGACAGCGCCATGGCCGCGTCCAGCCCCTCCTCCTTGGCCTCGCGCTGCTGCCCGCCGCTGATGGTCAGGACGAGGACCACCCCGCCGGTGAGCAGGACGGCGACCGCCGTGGCGGCCAGCAGCGGCGCGCTGAACCGGCGCCGGAACCGCACGCGCAGGTACAGCTGGAGGCCGAGCAGCGCGGCGACGGCGACCGCGCCAGCCGCGCTCACCCAGAGCATGCCGAGCACGACGGAGGACTGCCCCTCCCCGTGGTTGACGCGCACGTCCGCCGACGCTTCCAGCCCCAGGTTGAACGCCTTGGGCAGCAGTTCGGTGTGCATCAGCCACGTGGCCTCGCGGTAGGTCTCCAGAGCCGCCCCATCCACCTGACCGGACGGGGCCCGCGCCTCGTCGTTGAGCACCTGCGCCCGGCTGGCGAGCTGCTCGTAGGCGCCCATCCCGTCCTGGACCGCCTTGACGTTGGGCCTTTCCGCGCTGTCTTCGTCTTCGTCTTCGTCTTCCTCAGTCAGCGAGGCGGCCTGGAGCAGGGCCTCGTTGGCCCGCGCCCGGCTGGCCTCGTACCCCTCCAGGGCGTCCTCGCGGTCCGCTCTCAGATCGTGGTCGGTGCCCATGAGCAGCACGTCGGCCACGCGGGCGTCCATGTCCGCGAGCGCCAGGTACAGGTCGGTGGTCGCCAGTGCCTGGGGCCCGGCCTCGACCCCGAGCACATGCAGGTCCTCACGGGTCTGGCCGAGGGTGGCGGCCGCCGAGCCGAAGAGCCCGAGGACGGCCAGCACGCACACCGAGGACAGCAGCCACACCCGGGCCGGGGTGGTGCCCGCCCAGCGGCGGAGCCCGGAGGCCCGTTCACGCGCGCCGGACCCGTCCCGCCCCCGTCGGGGCGTGCGGGAGCCCTTCCGCGCGGGCTGGCCGCCCGGTACCGCCGGGAGCGCGCCGTGCGGGGCGTCCGGCGGCCTGGTTCCGTGCGGGGCCCGGTCGGGGGTGGGGGAGGTCAACGGGGCTCACCCCTTCTGGAGGATGATGACGGTCCATGCGCCGACGTAGATCCGGTCGCTGTCATGCAGGGGAACCTCCACGTTGGGGGCGATGGGGTTGGCGGTCCCGTTGACCATGGTGCCGTTGGTCGAGCCCGGGTCGAGAAGGGCCCAGGTGCCGCTGGGTTTGGCGACGAGGATCGCGTGGACGTGGGAGATCGCCGGGTCGCCGCCGGGGCCGCCCAGGTCGATCTCGGGGGTGAAGCCGCGCGTGGCGCTGCGCCGTCCGATGTGCACCCTGTCCCCGCTGAGCGACACCCGGCGCTGCGCGCTGCCCTTGGGAAAGGAGATCTGGTCGGGGTCGAGCATGCCCTGGTGGACCATGTACTGGTAGTAGGCGGGGTCGGCGACGACGACCGCGCGCCAGCGCGCGCCCGTGTTCACGCGCCGGTGGCCGTCGGAGCGCGAGGCGAAGTCGTATCCGCACTCCTCGCAGAACCGGCCCGCGCGGGAGGTGCCGCACTCGGGGCAGGGGCCTCCCCGGGGCAGGGTCACCGGGCGCGGCGGCGCGGGGGGATGGGCCTGGAGGCGCAGCCCGCAGACGTCGCAGAAGTCGGTCGCGGTGGAGCGGTGCCCGGAAGGGCAACTCGGCATGGGTCCCTCCTACCCGGGTACGGGGGCGCCGCCGGTGTCCGGCCCGCTCTGCCGCGGCCGGGTCCGTACGGTCCGGGTCGAGTTGGTGTCCAGGGTCATCTCGTCGACCTTGCTGACACCGGGCTTGAGCCGGACGGTTCCGATGACGGGGTCGACCACGTCGACGACCCTGCCGAGGAGCCTCGCGGTCTCCTCGTTGCCCGACTCGTGGGCGAGTGCGACGGCGCGGCCGAGCCGCGCGGTGGCGGTGTCGTCGTCGCCGTCGCGACGGGCCGCGAGCCCGTCCTGGATGGCCTGGGCCAGTTCGGCCTGACCCGTGTAGTGGGCCACGCGGGGGTTGATCTCGGTGGCCCGGTCCTCGTCCGTGGTCCACTCGGCGAGGATGTTGCCCGAGGCGAGGACCTGGTCCTCGGCCCCCGCGGCCCCGGGGAGCACCACGCGTACCCACCCGGCGCGCAGCTGACGGCCGGGGGCGCCGGGCGGCACCCGGACGCACACGTGGTAGTCGCGGCTCTCGGTCCCCCAGGACCCCGTGGGGTAGTCGCCTGACTGGGGCACGCGCTCCACGCCGCGGCCGGTGAGGTCGCTGACGGTGGGGGCGACCTGCTTGACGTGGCGCACGACGGCGTTCCGGGGCGTCCACAGCCGCAGCACCACGTCGGCGACGGCCTTGCCCATGGAGGCCTGCGCCATCGCCCGGAAGTCGGCCACCATGTCGGCGGGGTCGGCGATGATGCCGGGGCCGCCGCCGAGCAGGGCGGAGTCGATCCGGCGCAGCTCCTCGACCTTCCAGTCGGTGCCCACGCCCCGGCAGTCGCAGACGAAGGAGCCCGCGACGCGGTCGAGCGCCTGCCCGAAGACTGCGGCGGACTCGTTGTTCTGGCCGTCGGTGAGCAGGATGGCGTGCTTGATGCCGCCGTCGACGGTGGCGAACAGCTCGGCGGTCCGGGTGAGCCAGGAGCCCATGCGGGTGCCGCCGTCGGCGCGCAGCCCGCCGATCGCCTCCGCGGCCTCGGCGCGGGTGACGGCGTCGGCCCGCACCATCCGCCCGCCGCCCTCGGGGTAGAGCACGGAGGCCCCGCTGTGCCCGGCGACCACCGCGAAGAGGACGCCCTCACGCAGGGCGCCCACGGCGGCGCGGGCGGCCTGCTTGGCCGCGTTGATCTTCGCGCCGTACATCGAGCCGGAGGTGTCGACGACGATCACCTCGGCGGCGCGCACCGACGCCCCCACCACCACGGAGCTGGTGGAGGTGACGCTGACGATCGCGTGCACCTCGCGTCCGCCCATCGGCAGGAAGGCGTTCTGGTCGACCTCGATCCGAAAGCCCGGTTCGGCCGCGCGCTCAGTCGTGTTCGGCACGGGGATCCCTAGCGGGCACGGGAACGATCACGACGGTGATGTTGTCCTTGCCGCCCGCCTCCAGGGCGAGGTCGACGTAGGAGCGGGCGGCCTCGTGGGGTCTGGCCCCCGCCCCGGGGACGGCGTCCGTCAGGGCCTGCGCCTCGGGAAAGTAGTTCCACAGGCCGTCGCTGCACAGCACGACGGCACCGGGGCCGGTCGGGGTCACGGTGGAGATGTGGGCGTCGATCTCACCGGAGTCGGCGCCCATCCACGCGACGAGGGCGTGGGCGTTGGACGAGCGCATCGCCTCCTCGCGGGAGAGCGCTCCCATCTGCACCATCGCCTCGCTCCAGGAGTCGTCCCTGGTCAGCAGGGCCGAAGCACTGGAGGCGGGGCCTCCGGAGAGCCAGTAGGCGCGGCTGTCGCCGACCCAGCCGACGGTGACGGTGCCCGCGGCGGGGTCGTACACCGCCGACACGAAGGTGCACGCGGGCGCGGAGCTGGGCGAGTCGGCGATCCCGGCGACCGCCTCGGCGGCCCGGATCATCGCCGCGCCGGTGGCCTCGCGGGGATCGGCGCCCTGGCTGACGCGCTCGGCGAGGACGGCCACGCCGGTCTCCGCGGTGACGCGGGAGGCCTCGTCCGAGCGCGGGGAGCTGGACACCCCGTCGCAGACCACGGCGCAGACCACGCCGGGCGCGCGGGGGGCGTCGGCGTCGATCACGCGGATCGCCATGGCGTCCTCGTTGCGCTTGTGCCGCAGCCCCCGGTCGCTGACGCCGACGGCGGCGCGCGTGCGCACCTCGACGTGGTCGCGCCCGGTGGGCTGGAGGAGGCCGCACCGCTCGCAGTAGCCGTCGATGACCGCTCCGGGACACCACGCGCACAGGCCGGGGTTGGCGGGCCGCACCGGGTTGCTCCCGGTGGCGGGCGGCGCCCAGTCGGGGACGGCCTCCGATTGGTCGGCCCGGGGCGCGGAGGACGCGAACGAGGGCAGGCTGTCGCGCCGTATCGGCTGGGTGACCATGGAGTCGGCCGCGTGCGGGGCGGAGTCGGGCAGCGCCTCCGGAGGGGGCGCGTCCCGCCCGCCCGTGTCGACGGCCCGCAGACTCACCTGCGGAGCCGTCGGGGCACCGTCGTCGGGCACCAGGCCGGGACGCGCGTCGGCGTCAGGTGGCACGGAACCGGACGGGCCGGGGGTCCCCCCGGTCCGCGCGCCGCCACCGGCCCCGTCCCGGGTCCACCCGCCGGGCGGCACGGCACCGGCCAGGCTCGTCTGCGGGGCGGTGGGCATCCGGTCGGGGTGCCCGGCGGTCTCCGCGCCCTCGGGAAGGGGGCGTCCGCACCCCTCGCAGAAGGCGTCCTCCGTGGACACCCTGTCCGAGCAGGCGGGGCAGGTCCGCACCTTGGTCATCGCCGTTCCCTCGTTCCTCACAGCAGCGTCACGGGGCGTAGGGAGTTGGCCCTGTCGACGAGCTCATAGCGTTCTGACGGCGCGACGACGCGCTGAGCCAGCGCGCGGTAGCGGCGCTCCAGGTTGCCCCGCACGCCGTTCTCGGTGAACGGGGCGCCGAGCAGCCCCTCTTCCGCCGGTGCCCCCGCACCCGCGCCGAGCCAGCCCAGGGCCGACTCCAGGACCCGGACCGCCAGGCGGTCGGCGGACTCGCTGTCCAGACCGATCTGTTCCAGGCGCCGTCCTGCCTGCACGAAGTCGGCGGCCGCGGTGCCCTGGTGGTGCGCCGCGAGCACCGCGATCAGCGCGGTCTGGGCGTGGACGTGCAGCCGGGACAGCTCCGGGACCGTGTCCAGGACGGCGGTGGCCGCGGCCCGGTCCCCCTGGGCCAGGCGGATGCGGGCCAGGCCGAACGCGGCGCTGACGAAGGAGTGGTCGGTGTTCCAGACCGTCCTGAACTGGCGGGCGGCGGTCTCGTACTCGCCGGTCCGCTCGCAGGCCAGGGCCAGGGCGAGCTTGGGCGCGAGCTCCCCGGGCAGGTGGTCGTACAGCTCGTCGAAGTGGTCGCGGGCCTCGCGGAACTGGCCGGTGCTCAGCTCGGCGACCGCCGTGTACCACATGGTGCGCCAGTCGCCCGGGGCCGCCTCCTCGAACCGCTGGATGACGTCCTTGGCCTCGCTCTGGCGGCCGACGGTGACGAGCGCGCGGGCCAGCATCAGCAGGGTCTCGGGGGTGGGCTCGGGCATGGCGCGCAGCGCGGGGACGAGTTCCTCGGGCGGCAGGGCCTGGAAGCCGCGCAGGTGCTGGGCGGCCGGGTCGGACTGGTCGATGAGGGGCGCGGGGAGCAGCGCCGCCGCGTCGGTGGGCGGGGGCGCGACGAGCATGCGGTCGGCGTTGTGGGTGCCGGGTTCGGGCCCGGCGGCGGGGTTCTCCGCGCCGAACAGGGTCGAGGGGCCGGGGTGGGGCGTGCCCTCCAGGTCGGAGAGCACCTCGCGCAGGACGCCGGTGAGCTGGTCGGCCATGTCCTCGGCGTCGTGGAAGCGCAGATCGGGATCGCTGTGCGTGGCACGGCGCAGCAGCCGGTCGAAGGACGCGTGGCGCTGGAGCAGCGGCACCGTCTCCCGCGGCGGGATGCTGTGCGGGTGGTCGCGCATGTAACTGAAGCGGAAGCTGAGCACGGCCAGGGCGCGGCCGACCGAGTACAGGTCGGCGCTGACCGTGGGACCGGGGTCGCGCAGCTCGTCCTCGGGCACCCGGTACCCGGGCGTGGTGTAGACGGAGCTGACGGTGTCGTCTACGCGCCGCACGCCGCCCAGGTCGATGAGCTTGATCTGCTCCTCGCTCTGGATGACGTTGTCGGGTTTGAAGTCGCAGTAGAGCAGGCCTTTGGAGTGCAGGTAGCCCAGGGCCCGCAGGACCTCCAGGCCGTAGGCGATGACCTGGTCCGGGGGCAGGACGGCGTCGGGGTCGTTCTGGCGGCGCTCGGTGAGCAGCTCGCGCAGGGACTTGCCGCCCACGTACTCCATGACGATGTGGCCGCCGGGGATGCCGGTGCGCGGGTCGGGGTGCTGGGAGAAGTTGATGATCTTGACGATGTTGGGGTGCTCGACCTCGGAGAGGAACGCGCGCTCGGCGGCGGCCGTCTTGTGCGCCTCGGCGTCACCGGCGTTGAGCAGGCCCTTGAGGGCCACCCAGCGGTCGTTGACGTTGCGGTCGCGGGCCAGGTAGATCCAGCCGAGGCCGCCGTGGGCCAGGCAGCCGAGCACCTCGTACTGGCCGCCGACCATGTCCCCGGGGGAGAGTTTGGGCGTGAAGGAGAACTGGGTCCCGCACCTGCGGCAGAAGCCCTCGGTGCGTCCGGGCTGGTCGCCCTGGGAACGGCCGACCCGCTCGGCGCAGTTCCCGCAGAAGCGGTTCTTCTCCGAGACGACGGGGTTGTCCATGACGGCGTCGGAGGGGTTCCGGTAGGGGACGAGGGGCACCTGGACCATGCCCATGCCGAGCATGCCGCGGGAGGAGCGGCGGCTGCCGCGTCCGGGGCCGCTGATGCTGGTGCCCGAGGTCGCGGGGGCGCTGCGGGGGCCAGAGCGCCCCGAGAGCCTGATGTTGCCGGAGGAGGGGCGGGAGTGGGCGGGGTCGCCGCTGAGGGGGTCCGCGGAGGAGTTCGGGCCGGGGGAACGCCGCGGGCCGGAGGTCGGCGGCACGGGCCGCTGCCGGGTGGCGGGGACGGGGTCCCCCGGGGGCCGTACGTGCGCGGGAGCCAAGCCGCACACACCGCAGAAACCGTCCTCGATCCGGCCGGGGCAGCCGGGGGCCGTGCATTTCGTCATCTGTTCACACCACCATCGCTCTCGCCGTCTGACGCGTCCGGTCCCGGTGTGGTTCTGTTCACAGCGAAATCGGTTCCGCCGAGTTCCTGGAGCGCCCGCTGGTACGCGGAGAGGGCGACCGTGGCCGCGCGCAGATCGCAGGGCGCGGTCCACAGCTCCCAGTGCGCCGTGCTGTGGAGCCGGGCCAGGCGCGCGTCCTCGGCGACGCCGAGCCGGACCGCGCGGGAGCGGTAGGCGTCCAGGCGACCGCGCAGCTCGGCGCGGCGTTCCAGGAGGCCGGTGAGGTTGGCCTCGCGCTCTCGGGCGTCGTCGGCGGCCTCGTGGACGGCGCGCTGCACCTCGCCCAGGCGGGCGCCGAGTTCGCGCCAACGGCTCCGGGCGCGCAGGGCGTCCATGGCGTCGATGTGCGCCCACAGCGCGGGGACGGGGTCGGGCACGCCGACCGCGGCGGGCGAGGAGATCTTGGCGACCACCTGTTCACGCAGCACGCGGGTGCGTTCCACGGCCTTGCCGACGTCGTCGATGGCGAAGCCGAGCCGTTCGACGCTCTCGCCGTAGGAGTCGCGCATGCGCAGGGCGTCGCGGAGTTCGCCGCGTACGCGCTCCAGCCGCAGGCGCAGCCGTTCGAGGGAGGACGTGTCCACGCGGCCGTCCTCGACGAGCGCGAGGGGGTCGCGGCGGACGGTGGCGCCGACCGCGTCCAGGTCCACGCGCAGGGACTCGTACTCGTCCTCGTCGAGTTCCACCATGTCGGAGAGGGTGCCGATCTCGTGCCACATGGCGTCGAGCTCGCCCAGGCGCGGGTGGAGGGCGTCCCAGGCCGTCTCGGCGGCCGAGATGACCTCGGTGGCCTCCTCGTAGTCGGCGGACATGCGGGCGACGGCGGCGGCGAGGGTGATGGACTCCCGCCCGGTGTGGAGCAGCCCGCGCTCGTGCAGCGGGACCTCCCGGGCGGGCAGCGGCACGGAGGCGTCGTTGAGCAGGGAGGTCAGGGTGATCTGGTCCTCGGGGCCGCACGCGCGGGCCCGGATGCGGCCCGCCCTGTCGACAACGCGGCGGAAGGCCTCGTAGACCGTCCACAGGCTGCGGACGTGCCCGCTGGCGTGCTCCCAGCGCCGTCGGGTGCACCCGACGAGGTCGGCTCCCTGGAGCATGCGGTGGCTGACGTGTCCGTCCAGGTCAGCGAGGTTGAGGGAGATCCGGTCGGCCTCACCGCGCACACGGTTGAGCGCGTGGTCGATGCCCTCCCAGCTCATGGGCGGCATGCTCGCCCCGGACTCCCTGGCCACCTGCCGCCTTCCTCCCCGGCGTCCACACACGCTCCCCGCAGCCGTCTGGGGCGTGGACGGTCAATGGTCCTTTACCTAGACAAGAGTCTGGCCCCCGGCTTCGCGAACTACAAGAGAAAGCCCGGTTTACGGCCATGAACGGCCACTGGCGCCCCGTTTGCGGTCCAGAGGGCACATCACGTGACAGAGGTTTTCTCTCGTCACTCCCGTCGCTCCGGGCGCTCCCGTCACGGTTTCGGGGGCCGAGTTCGGCCCAGGACCTCCAGAACGAAGCGGGCCCGCTCGGCGACCGGCACGCGCGGCAGTTCCACCAGCTCGTAACCGCACGCCGGGTAGGCCTCGGTCATCGCCCGGTGGGTGCGCTCGGCCTCCTCCTGGGACTGGTGGCGCTCGGTGTCGCCGGTGAAGATCTCCGGCCACGGCGGGGCCACGAAGACCCGGCGGTGGTAGCGGAACCGGCGGGCCGCCTCGGTGACGTGCCCGGGGACCGGAAGGCCGCGCAGGCGGAGGTAGCCCACCAGGTCGGGGACGCCCCGGTCACAGAAGACGGGGCCGGGCAGGGACGAGGCCTCGCGGTGCGAGCGCATCTCCCACGAGAGCATGAGTTCGGCGAACAGGGCGTCGTCGCGCCAGGCCAGGCCCCGGCCGCCGATCTCGCGCTGGTCGCGGATGACGGCGCGTCCGGCCTCCGGGGTGCGCGCGTACCCGAGCGAGGCCAGGTGGTCGATCAGGGTGGTCTTGCCCGACCCGGGCCCTCCGGTGACGACGACGAGGCGGTCCATGGTGCTCCGTTCGGGGACGGGGCCGGATCGGGCCCGCGGGGAGGCTGCGCCTCCCCGCGTCGGTCCCGTCCGGCCGGGTGGGCTCGGCGCGTCGTCGCGGGCGAGGGGGCACCGGGGCCTTTCTCCGACAGCGCGGTGGGGCGCCCGGCCGGGAACACCAAGGCCGGGTGCCCTCCGGGAGCGGCGTTGGCCGGACCCGGCTCAGGCGGGCAGTTCCGCCTCGACCAGGTCGGCCGCGTAGGAGGTGCCGCTGGCCTGGAGCCGGGCGCTGACCTCGGCGAGGCGGCGGGCGACCTCGGGGTCGGCGGTCAGCTCCAGCAGGGCCGCGCGCAGCCGCTCCGCGCTGGCGTCCTCGGTGTCGATCCGCCGGGCGACGCCGAGTTCCACCAGGCGGTCGGCGTTGTCGAACTGGTCGACGGCCTGCGGGACGGCGATCATCGGCACCCCGGTGTAGAGGCCCTCGCTGGAGCCGCCCATACCGGCGTGGGTGACGAAGGCGTCGGCCTGGCGCAGGACGGCAAGCTGCGGCACCCACGCGTGCACCTCGACGTTGTCCGGCACCTCCCCCAGCTCGGCGGGGTCCACGTGTTTGCCGATCTGGAGCACCACGTGCCAGCCGGGCAGGCCGCCGAAGGCCTCCAGGCAGGCGCGGTAGAACCCCGGCTGATTGGTGAAGGCCGATCCCAGGGACACCAGCAGGACGTTGTCGGCGTCCTCCGGACGGGTCCACTCCCCCTGGTCGGCCCGGTCGCCCAGGCACGGCCCCACGAAGGTCACCGTGTCGGCCACGGTGTCGGCGAAGGGCTGCATCTCGCGCGGGATCAGCGCCAGCGCACGTTCCGGCGACCCGGCGAAGGAGGAGTGGTCGAGTCCGGTGACGCCGTTGTCGGCGAGCCAGGCGTCGAGCTTGGCGTAGTGCTCCTCGGCCCCGGGCTGGGCACGCAGCCACTTCAGGACGGTGTCACCGTAGTCGGCCCAGGCCACGTAGGTGGGCGAGAGCTGCACGGAGGGGATGTCCCAGTTGACGGCGAGGACCCGGGCGGCGAACCCCGAGATGTCGTACAGGAACAGGTCGGGGCGGTCTCCGTCGTAGGCGGCGCGCAGGGCGGGCAGCTGGTTGATCGCCTCGTCCAGGAAGATGTCCATGCCCTTGACCGGGTCGTCCGGCCAGGTGTCGTCGCCGGTGGGCAGGACGGTGGCGTAGGGGACGAGTTCGGCCCCGGCCCCGGTGATGGTGTCGGCCAGCAGGGGGTCGTTGGCGTAGGTGACGCGGTGGCCACGGTCCACCAGCTCGCGGATGACCTCCAGGCTGGGCAGGACGTGGCTCACGGTGGGGGTGCCGATCATGGCGATATGGGCACGGCGGTTCATGGTGCTTCTCCAGACACGGGTGTTCACGGGTAGGGCTGAGGGGCACCGGGCCCCGTGGCGGGGCGGGTGCGTCGCGGCGTCGGTGACGCCTGTCTCTAGCCGTAGATCTGGAGGTGCACGCGCGCCATGCTAGCCACACGGCAGGCCGGTGCGCACCTGCTTTTGGGCGCGGCCCCGTGGGCTCGAAAGCCCCATGCCCCTTGCGGAGGTGCCCGTGCCCGTTTCCGGTACCCGAGCGGACCGCCGCGGCGCGCTCCCCGTCAGCGGGGACCGGCCTTCTCAGCGGGGCTCGTCGGGACGGCCCTCGTCGCCCGGAGCCCGGTGTCTGCCACCCGGCTGGTCGTCCCAGCCGCCGCGGTCCTCCCGGTCGTCCCCCCGGTCCGGGTCGTCCCACCGGCCCCCGTCGCCCCCGGCGCCGCGCTCACCCCACCGGTCCAGGTCGTCGTGATCGGCGCGGTCGGCTCGGTCAGCGCGGTCTTCGAGGAGGTCGCCGGGGCGGGTCCCGCGGTCGTACGGCTCCTCGGGCTCCTCGGGCTCCTCGGGCTCACCGAGACCGGCGAAGGCGGGCGCGTCCTCCGGGGGCAGGAAGGCCTCGGCCGCGCCGCGGAGCCGGAACCCGGCCACGGCCATGACCGCGCCGAAGATGACGGCGTACATCGCGATCACGAACATGATGGCCTGCGCGCCCTCCAGCGGCCAGAACCACAGCAGGAGTCCGAAGACGACCGAGAGCGCCCCGACGAAGACCAGCAGCCACTCGGAGCTGATGTGCGCGCGCAGGCGGACGGCGGTGACGATCTCGGCCACGCCGGTGACCACGGCCCAGACACCGATGACGAACACCAGCGCGACGATCGCCGCGACCGGCCAGACCAGGGCGACCAGTCCCATGACGGCGCTGAGGACCGCCTGGACGACCAGGGGGACCCGGGCGCCGGACGACGAGCGGTAGGCCGCGTACCCGAGGGCGGCCGCGTCGACCAGCGCGTAGACGCCGAAGACGACCGCCAGGACCACCAGGGTCTTGCCCGGCCAGATCAGCGCGACCAGACCGAAGAGGACCGCGGCGACCCCCCGCAGGACCACCAGCCACCAGTTCCGGCTCAGCTCACCGAGCAGGTCGCCGGCCCACGCGTACCTGACCATCGTCTCCCCCTCCTTCGCACGGCCCCGTGCGGTAACCGCACTTTGCCCCTTCCCCCAACGTCGCACACGGACGACAGCGGTCCGCAAAATGCGGGGAAAGGCAGCCCGTACGGGTGATACCCGGGCGCGCGGGGGGCCGAACAGCTCGGACGCGGCTGTGGACAACGCGCGGGAGCGCCCGCCCCGTCTGACGCGGGCGGGCGCTCCTGTGTGCCTCGGGGGTGTGCCTACCCCCGGCCGGGGAGCCGGCGCTCGGAGGAGCCGACGTAGTGCTGGCGCGGGCGCGCGATCCGGAAGGCCGGGTCACGCAGCTGCTCGCGGTAGTGGGCGATCCAACCGGGCAGACGGCCGATGGCGAACAACACGGTGAACATGTTGGTCGGGAAGCCCATGGTGCGGTAGATGACGCCGGTGTAGAAGTCGACGTTCGGGTAGAGCTTGCGCTCGGTGAAGTAGGAGTCGGAGAGCGCGGCGGCCTCAAGCTTGAGGGCGAGCGCGAACAGCTCGTCCGGGTTCTCGTCGCGGTCGAGGATCTGGCTGGCCAGAACCTTGATCTCCTTGCTGCGCGGGTCGAAGTTCTTGTAGACCCGGTGGCCGAAGCCCATGAGGCGCATCTCGCGGGCCTTGACCTTCTCCAGGAAGTCCTCGATGGAGATACCCGAGTCGCGGATCTCCTCCAGCATCTCCAGGACGGCCTGGTTGGCGCCGCCGTGGGACGGACCGGAGAGGGCGTTGATGCCCGAGGCCACGCTGGCGTAGATGTCGGCCTTGGAGGAGCCGACGACGCGCACGGTGGCGGTGGAGCAGTTGAGCTCGTGGTCGGCGTGCAGCACGAGCAGCATGCCGACGGCCTGGTTGAACAGGTCGCCGAGCTCGCTGTCGGCGTGGACGTCGCCGAAGGTCATCCGGATGAAGTTGTCGACGTAGTCGAGCGAGCTGTCCGGGCCGATCGGCTTCTCGCCGATGGAGTTGCGGTAGATGCGGGCCGCGATCGTCGGCAGCTTGGCCAACAGCCGGATCGTGGCGAGCTCCACCTGGTCCTCGTCGCCGGGGTCGACGCTGTCGTCGTAGTAGGCGGCGAGGGTGTTCACGGCACTGGCCATGAGGGACATGGGGTGGCCGTTGCGGGGCATCGCGTCGATGAGCGCGCCCATGTCGGCCGGGATGTCGGCGTTGTCGCGCAGCTTGTCGGCGAACTCCTTGCGCTGGCCCGCGTCGGGCAGCTCTCCGTAGATCACCAGGTAGGCGACCTCCAGGAAGGTCGCGCCCACGGCGAGGTCCTCGATCGGGTACCCGCGGTAGCGCAGGATCCCGGCGGCCCCGTCGATGTAGGTGATCTCCGAGCTACACGAAGCGGTGTTGCCGAACCCCGGGTCCAGGGTCGTCATCCCCGTCGACCCCAGCAGGGTCTTCAGCTCGATGGTGCGCTCACCCTCGGTACCGGTGAACACCGGCAGCTTCAGCACGCCGCCCTCGTAGTGGAGCTCCACCGTGCGCTCTTTGTCGTCTTCGCTCATGCCCGAGGTCAACCTTTCCAGGCGGGGGATACGTGAGGTGCGTCATACGCGGGGCGGTCCGCCGCCACGTCAACTCTGCTTCACTCGTTATTGTTCTGTTTTGTTAAACGACGGTTAAGCAAAATCATATAAGTTTCACCGATTCACGAACAGGTGACATGCAACACATACCCACACGTGCACCGAATTACCGCCAGGTGAAGATTTACAAACTTTGCCAGCCGTCGATTACTTCGTGATCGCCCTGAGACGTCGCAGACGGAACCGGGAGGTCCTCCCGGCGCCCCGCTGCCTCCTGTACCGGTCCCCTGGACGGTCCGACATCCGCCCGAACCCTCCCCCTTCGGCCTGTCCTTCACAGAAGTGGACAGAGCCGAACGAAGCTCGGTGCGGCCGGGTGTCCGAACACGCCCTAGCGGCCTTCTCTCAGGGTACCTTCGCGCTGTTCACGGGGCCTGACGCGGGGTCCCCGCCAGCTGGTGATCTTGGCCTCTGCCTGGGACTCGGGAGCCACAAGGGTCCCACTGGTCACAGCGAACCGGGCCTGTCATGGCAACGGACTGTGCGTGCGCCCCGGGAGTTCACACCCGGTGCACAGCCGCTTCGCCACACCACCGGGGCGCCCGCCGGGAGGCGTCCCACAGGCCGCCCAATTTCCGCGGGACCGGACCCCGACCTCGACAGCGGGTCACCGCCATTCACCCGGGGTAAACGGTGCGGGCGCGCTTTGCCGTAAAGGACGGCGGTCCGGACGGAAGGGAGTGGTCAGGGCCGCGGCGCACCCGGGGGCGTTCCCGCTCGGGGCCTCACTCGC